>JBOHWA010000210.1:0-4660 GCA_050735855.1 Binatia bacterium | reverse complement strand
GGCGCGGCCGGCGCGCAGGAACCAGCGGCCGGCGCCCGGGCCGGTGGGCGAGCCGGGATCGAGCTCCCAGGGGTGCAGGTAGAAGACCCCGGCGCCGACGTCGCGCTCGAAGCGCGCCACGCAGCTGCGCAGCAGGCGCGGCGGCAGCATGCGCAGGCCGGCGCCGCTGGCCAGCGGCAGGTGCCAGAAGTGGAAGAGCTGCAGGACGGCGACCGGCACCTCCCAGAGCTGGTTGTGATGCCGATAGGGGGCGCGCGGCGAGACCAGCTCGAGACCCGGCGGACGGTCGATGGCGAGAATGCTGGAGTCGTAGCGCACGCCGAGCTCCGCCAGCAGCTCGAGCGGCCAGCGCACCCCGGCCTTGATGGCGAAGTACGGCGCTCGATAGCCGGCCACCGCGGCGCCGAGCACGTCCTCGAGCACCGCCAGCGAGCGGCGCACGTCGTCGCGGAACTCCGGCACCAGCAGCGCGGCCAGGTGGCGGTGGCGGTAGCCGTGGCTGCCGAGCTCATGCCCGGCCGCGGCGACGCGGCGCACCAGCGCCGGGTAGCGCGCGGCGACCTCGCCGACGAAGAAGAAGGTCGCGCGCGTGCCGTGCGCGGCGAAGAGCTCGAGCAGGCGCTCGGTGTTGGCCTCGACGCGCTCGCCCGCGGTCGCAGCCGGGGCCAGACCGCCGTCGTGGTACCAGTCCTCGACGTCGACGCTCATCGCGTGGCGCGGCAGTCTATCGGCAGGAGCCATTCCCGCCGACCATATGGAGGCCGACACCGGTGGTTCAAGCAGCCAGGTGGTCGGTGCCACGCCGGGGGCCTTTCACTCCCCCGGCCGCCGGTGTAGACGAAGCGCGCAGTGGCTTCACCGTCCCACACCGACTTTCGCCTCGATCCCGACGACGTCGAATCCTGTCTGGCGCGCGCCCGCCAGCGCGCCGCGGGCGAGGACCTGGGCCCAATCGTCGAGCGAGCGCGCACCGGCAACGGGCTCGGCGTCGACGACCTGGCCCTGCTCTGGAGCGCCCCGCAGCTCGACAGCGAGGCGCTCTACGACCTGGCCCTGGCGGCGCGGCGCGCCCGGCCGGTGCGTCTGGAGACCTTTTCGCCGCTGTACATGACCAACACCTGCGACGCCGAGTGCCGCATGTGCGGCATGCGCCGCGACAACGACGCGCTGCGCCGCGAGACCGTCGACCTGGACACCGTCGACGGCCAGCTGCGCGTGTTGCGCGGTCGCGGCATGCACGCGGTCGCCCTGCTCACCGGCGAGTATCGACCCGACAAGCGCGGCTGGGCGCTGGAGCTGGTCAACCAGGCGCTGCGCCGCACGCAGGCGCTCGGCTTTCGCCACGTGCTGGTCAACGTCGGCTCGATCGACCCCGAGGAGTTCGCGCCGCTGCTCGACGGCCTGCCGCGCGACGCGCACGGCGGCCTGCGCGCGAAGGTGACGATGTGCACCTTCCAGGAGACCTACGCCCGGCCGGTCTATCGCAAGTTCATGGGCGCCGACGCCGAGAATCCGCGCGCCGACTACGATCGGCGCCTGGCCAACTTCGATCGCGCCCACCGCGCCGGCATGCGCGTCGCCAACCCCGGCATCCTGGTCGGGCTCAATCCCGACCTCGGCTTCGAGCTCATCGCGCTGGCGCGGCACGCCCGCCACCTGGTCGGCCGCGGCATGGAGGTCTACCTCTCCGTGCCGCGCCTGCGCCAGATCGCCGGCAGCCCCGTGCAGCGCGGCGCCGACGACGCGTCGTTCGTGCGCCTGGTGTCGGCCCTGTCGATCGCCCTGCCGGACTGCAAGATCGTCCTCACCACGCGCGAGCCGGCGCACATCCAACGCCGCCTGGTGCCGATCGTCACCGTGCTCTCCGCCGGCTCTGCCTCGGTGGCGCCGTACACCGACGACGGCGCGCGTTTCCCGCTCGAGACCAGCCAGTTCGAGGTCATCGACCAACGCCCCTTCGAGCAGGTCCTCGCCGAGCACCGCGGCACGGCGGGGATCGAGAACTTCGACCCGCCGGCGGCATAGGACGAAGATTCACCGCGGAGACGCGGAGACGGGCCGCTCGAAAATCAAACTGTCCGCTTGCTCGGTTCGTTCAACCACGTCGGAAGAGGGCGGTCGCCATGTGTCTATCACAACGGCTTTGCCCAAGAACTCAGAAAACCAACAACGGATTACGCAGATTAAACGGATTTGACGGAGTAGGGGTCAGAAATCCGCTCAATCCGCGCAATCCGTTGTTGCCCTTCTGCTTTCTTGGGCAAAGCCGATCACAACTTCTCCGCGACTCCGCGTCTCCGCGGTGAAATCTGTGCCTTCGGCTACGTGGCGCGTCGGATCAACAGGCCGACGCCGGCGCCGCCGCGGGCCAGGCCGCTAGCCAGTGCGCGCTCGATCGCGCAACGCTCGGCGCGCGCCGGAAAGCGCAGGCGCCCGACCTGTGGTGGGGTGCGCAGACTGCAGAGCGGCGGCACGGTCTGCGTGTGCAACGCCAGGCACGCCGCGGCGGCGGTGAGCGCGCCGGCGCCGCCGAACTCGCCGACTGCCCCTTTGATCGAGGTGACCCAGGCGCCGTCGGCGGCCAGGCGGTTGAACAGATCGACCTCGCAGTCGTCGAGCCGCGGCGTCGAATTGGCCCCGCCGCAGATCAGCTCCACGCCCGCCGGGCCGCACAGCCGCCGCAACGGCGCCAGCGCGGCTTCGGCGCGTTGCGGCCAATCGTAGCCCGGCGCCGGCACGGCGAAGGCCACCGCGTCGTCGAGCAGCGCGTAGACTGTCGCGCCGCGCGCGCGCGCCCGCTCGTACGACTCGAGCACCAGCATGGCGCTGCCCTCGCCGAGCACCAGCCCGCTGCGCGCCACGTCATACGGGCTGCTCCATTCGTCGCCGCCCTGCTGCGCGGCGAGGATGCCGGTGCGGCGGCAGACCTCCGCCACGGCTCTGCCGATCTCGTCGCCGCCGCCGGCGAGGACGACCTCCGCCTGGCCGCTGCGCAGGAGATCGGCGCCGACCAGGATCGCCTGCTCGCCCGACACCTCGGCCTGCGCGACGGTCAGGTTCACCCCGGTCCACCCGTGCTCCATCGCCACGTAGCTGGCGGCCGCGTTGAGCACCAGGTTGGGGAACATCATCGGGCTCGCCGCCGCCGGCCCCCTGGTGAACACGCGCTCGAGATGCTGCATCGACTCCGAGATGTCGCCCAGCGCCGAGCCGACGACGACACCGATGCTCTCCGCCGCCAGCCGGTCGAGCGGCAGCTGCGCATCCGTCACCGCCATGCGGCTCGCCGCGACGACCAACCGCGAGAAGCGATCCATACGGCGCAGATGCGACGAGGTGATGAAGTCGCGTGCCGTGAACTCGCGCACCGCGGCCGCGCGCGTCGGCAGCCCGGCGGCGGTCAGCGGCGCCTCCGCCAGCGCCACCCCTGACTGCCCGTCGATCAGGGCCCGCCAGAACGCCTCGCGCCCGCAGCCGATCGGGCTGACGATGCCGATGCCGGTGATGGCGGCGATCATGACGGTTGTGCGTCTCGCGTTGTGCGTTGCGCATCGAAGACCCGCCGACGACGCACGACGCGAGACGCGGAGCGCTCAGCCATCGTTCCCACCGCGCAGCACCAGGCTCGTGTTGTTGCCGCCGAAGCCGTACGAGTTGGACAGGACTGTGCGCAGCGCGGCGGGGCGCGATTGGCGCGGGACGTAGTCGAGGTCGCACTCCGGATCCGCCTCTTCGAGCGACGCCGTCGGCGGCACGAAGCCGTCGCGCAGGGCGAGCAGGCAGGCGAGCGCCTCGCTGGCGCCGGCGGCGGCGAGGCAGTGGCCGATCATCGACTTGGTCGACGACACCGGCACCGCGTAGGCGTGCGCGCCGAGGACGGTCTTGATGGCGCGCGTCTCGACCACATCGTTCTGCGGCGTGCCGGTGCCGTGCGCGTTGACGTAGTCGACCGCCTCCGGCTCGATGCCGGCGGCCGCCAGCGCGCGCCGCATGGCGAGCACGGCGCCGGCGCCGTCCGGACGCGGCTGGGTCAGGTGGTGCGCGTCGGCGCTGACGCCATACCCGAGCAGCTCGCCGAGAATGCGCGCGCCGCGCCGCGCCGCCGCGTCCCAGTCCTCGAGCACGAACAGCGCGGCGCCCTCGCCCAGCGTCAGGCCGGCGCGCCGGCGATCGAACGGGCGGCACGGCACGCGATCGAGCGCCTGCAGCGCGTTGAAGCCGGAGAAGGTCATCTGACAGAGCGAATCGGCGCCGCCGCACAGCACCGCCGGCGCGCGTCGGGTGCGGATCCAGTCGGCGCCGAGGCCCAGCGCATTGGCGCCCGAGGAACAGGCGGTCGACACCGTCATCCGCGGTCCGTGGCTGCCGATCGACGCCGCGACCAGGTCGCCCGGCACGCTGATCGGCGTCTCCAGCCAAGCGACCAGCGGCGTCGTGTCCGCGCCGCCGAGCAACTCCGCGCGCAGGCACGCCTCGCCGCACGCCATGCCGCCGGTGGTCGTGCCGAGCAGCACGCCGGCCGCGCCGCCGTCGCCGAGCCCCGCCATCCGCCAGGCCTCGCTCGCCGCCAGCAGCGCCAGGCGCGCGGTGCGCGACGCGCGCGCCCAGAGCGCCGGGTCGAGCCCGGCCGGGGCGTCGAACGGCGCCGCCTGCGCCGCCC
>JBOHWA010000209.1:0-1632 GCA_050735855.1 Binatia bacterium | reverse complement strand
GCTGTGCGCCATCCCGGCCAACCGCGACCTCGGGCCCGACGCCTGGCTCCAGCTCGCCGCCGCACGCGCCGGCGGGGCGCTGCTGCAGCTCGCCGCCGCCTTCGTCGTGCGCCGATCGCGCTCCGCGTCGTGGGCGCGGCTGACCGCCACCGCGGTGGTGGCCTTCGCGACCTCCTATCTGGCGACGATGGTGATCGCGCAGCTCACTACCGATTCGCTGCTGCTGCTCTTCGTCCTGATTCTGGCGACGGTCGGCGGGGGCCTCATGTTTCCGTGGGGCCCGGTGCCGCAGCTCGGCCTGGCCGCGCTGGCCAGCGCGTGCCTGTTCGGCATCGTCGGGCAGGTCTCACCCAACATCGTCGTCGGCATGCTGGCGGCCTATGCGTCGTCGATCTACATCGCTCTGCTGCTGGAGCGCGAACGCTGGGCGCGCAAGGCCGAGGAGCTGCTGCGCGCCGGTCACGAGCGCGCGTTGCGCAAGGTCGCCAGCGACGCGGACGTGCGCGACGTGGTCGACAGCCTGCTCCGCATCCTCGAGCAACAGGCGCCGGCGATGCAGTGCGCGGTTCTGATCGTCGACCCGGATCGCCGGCACCTGCAACTCGCCGGCGCGCGCGCGTTGCCGGCGGCCTACGCGGCCCGCCTCGACGGCCTGCCGATCGGGCCAGATGCGGAACCCTACGGGGCCGCGGTGGTGCTCAAACATTCCGTCGAGATCGCGGACCTCGCGGCCGACGCGCACACCGCTTCGCTGATGTCCGATGCGCTGGGGCACGGCCTGCAGGCGTGCTGGTGCGAGCCGCTGCTGGGTGCCGATGGCGCCGTGCTCGGGTCGTTCGCCGTCCACTACCGCGAGCGGCGGGCCCCGACGCCACGCGAGCGCGAGCTGATCGCCGGGGTGATCGGGGTGGCCGTCATCGCCATCGAACGGCGCGCCGCGCGCGACCAGTTGGCGCGCTACCTCGACGCGCTGAACGGCGCGCGCGAGCGCGCCGAGGCGCAGGCGGTCGAGCTGGCCGGCGCGCGCGACGCGGCGCACGCCTCGGCGCGGGCGAAGTCGGAGTTTCTCGCCAACATGAGCCACGAGATTCGTACCCCGCTCAACGGCGTGCTGGGCATCACCGAGCTGCTGCTCGACGCCGACCTGCCGCCCGAGCAGCACGACCTGGTGGCGACCGTCGGCCGCTGCGGCGAGCATCTGCTGGCGGTGATCAACGACATCCTCGACTTCTCCAGGATCGAAGCCGGCCGGATGCGCATCGAGTCGGTGGACTTCAACCTGCGTGCCGTCATCGGTGACGTCACCGACGTGCTGGCAGCGGGCGCCCACGAGCGGGGCGTCGCGCTGGTCTGCGACGTCCCGGCGGAGCTGGCTGGACCCCTGTGCGGCGATCCGTCGCGGCTACGGCAGGTCCTCTCCAACCTGGTCAGCAACGCGGTGAAGTTCACCGAGCACGGCGAAGTCGTCATCACCGCGCGCCTGATCGAGGCGCACGCGGCCGGCGTGGTCGTGCATCTGGCCGTGCGCGACACCGGCATCGGCATCACGCCCGACCGCCACGCCGCGGTCTTCGAGAGCTTCACCCAGGCCGACGGCAGCACCACCCGCCGCTACGGCGGCACCGGGCTGGG
>JBOHWA010000208.1:0-7169 GCA_050735855.1 Binatia bacterium | reverse complement strand
TCTTTCCGGACAACTGCTACCAGAGCGCGCTCAAGGCCGGCGTCCTCGAAGCCGCCCAGTTGGAGCAGGTGCGCCCCGAGCTCGAGGCGGTCGTCCCGTGGCCGGCCGTCTTCGACCCCGAGTACGTCAAGCGCTTGAGCGGTCCACACGTCAAGCGCGGGGCGAACAAGCTCGACCTCGCCGAGCAGATCATCGCCGACATCGAGGCCTTCCAGCAGCGCAGCGGCGTACGCCGCACGGTCATGGTCTGGTGCGGCAGTACCGAGAGCTTTCTCCAGCGCAGCGAGGTCCACCAGAGCCTCAGCGCGTTCGAGGACGGCCTGCGGCGCAGCGACCCGGCCATCGCGCCAAGCATGATCTATGCCTATGCGGCGCTGCGCAGCGGGATCCCGTTCGCCAACGGGGCACCCAACCTCACCGCCGACATCCCGGCGCTGGTCGAGCTCGCCGACGCGCGCCAGGTCCCGATCTGCGGCAAAGACTTCAAGACCGGCCAGACCTGGATGAAGACCATCATCGCGCCGGGGATCAAGGCCCGCATGCTGGGCCTGCAGGGCTGGTTCTCGACCAACATCCTGGGCAACCGCGACGGCGAGGTGCTCGACGAGCCGTCCTCGTTCCGCACCAAGGAGGAGAGCAAGCTCTCCGTGCTCGACGTGATTCTACGCGAGGACCTCCATCCCGACCTGTACGCCGACTACGTCCACCGCGTCAGCATCCACTACTACCCGCCGCGCGGCGACAACAAAGAGGGCTGGGACAACATCGACGTCTTCGGCTGGCTCGGATATCCGATGCAGATCAAGGTCAACTTCCTCTGCCGGGACTCGATCCTCGCCGCCCCCCTGGTCCTCGACCTGGCCCTGTTCCTGGACCTCGCGCAGCGCGCCGGTATGCACGGCGTGCAAGAATGGCTCTCCTTCTACTTCAAGAGCCCACAGACGGCCCCCGGCCTGTACCCCGAGCACGACCTGTTCATTCAGCTGATGAAGCTGAAGAACACGCTGCGCCACCTGCGCGGCGAAGAGCTCATCACCCACCTCGGCCTGGAATACTACGATTGAGCCGCCGGGCCGGGTGGGTGGCGCCTCGATCAGCGCCGCAGCCGATCGGGAGCAGAACTTTTCGCTTGCAATCGCATCTCGGCTTGACTCGACTCCGGTCCACGTCTAGACATTGTTAGCCCGGTAGGATCATTCCGCATGAGCCTATCCACCCGGATGCCGACATCTGGCCCGCTCTGTTCACTCTCTATTTTTCGGTGCCTTACACTTTGACGCGACCGCGCCCGCTCAAACGGTTGGCGGCTTGCGCGCGACTGCCCCATGCGACGTGTGGTTGCCCGTGAGCATGGCGCGGGGCCCGAGCAGGTGAGGACTATGGAAAGAAGCCGTTCCCACGCCAAGGCCCGCAAGCTGGCCGACGACAGTAAGACCCACGCCCGGCCGTTCGACGAGATGGGCGAGCGCCTGCAGGCGGACGCGGGAACCGAGGAGATCGACGGGGTCATCTCGATGCTCGGCGAGATCGACGTCGAAAGCGTCGAGTCCCTGGCCGAGGCCGGCCTGGGCAAGGAAGTGCCGGAGAAGGAAAGCGAGTGGACCGAGGAGGAGCGCGAGGAGCGCCCGGTGGTCGCCAATGCCACCAGCTTTGCCGAGGACACCTCCGACCCGGTTCGGATGTACCTGCAGGAGATCGGCGCCGTCTCGCTGCTCAGCCGCGAGCAGGAAGTCGAGATCGCCAAGCAGATCGAAGAGGGCGAGAAGCAGGTGCGCGAGCACGTGCTCAACCACCCCTTCCTGGTCAACTACCTGCTCGAGCTGGCCGATCGCATCAAGGCGGGCGAGCTGAGCGAGCGCGAGCTGCAGGACGAGGAAGCCGACGACGAGGCGCAGGAAGAGGGCGCCGAAGCCGCCCCCGCCACCGACGGGGTGGTGCTCAAGGTGCTCGAGAAGCTGCGCAAGCTGTCGAGCGAACGGGTCCAGCTGGCCGACGCCGCGAAGAAGCAGCGCAAGCCGACGCCGCAGATGTTGCGCAAGCTCACCGGCGTCGAGCAGCGCGTCCGCCGCGTGCTCGACGAGTTGCAGCTCGGCCGCCGCCACATCACCACCGTGGTGGAGAAGCTCAAGAAGGCCGAGCGCTTCCTCCACCAGCAATCGGACCTGGTCAGCACCTACGAAAAGCGTACGCGCCAGTCGTATGTGCAGATCCTGCGCGCCGCGCCCAAGATCAAGAGCGACGACAACCGCGCCGCCGCCGCCGCCAGCCGGGCGATGCGGCTGGGCGTGGACGACGCGCGCCGTATGGTCGACGAGCTCAAGAGCTCGCGCAAGCAGGCGACTGACGTCGAATCGCAGGTCGGCATGAGCCGCGAGGAGCTGGCCGAGACGCTGCGCATCATCCGCGCCGGCGAGTACAAGGCACAGGACGGCCAGAAGAAGCTGATCGAAGCCAACCTGCGCCTGGTCGTCAGCATCGCCAAGCGCTACACCAACCGCGGCCTCGGCTTTCTCGACCTCGTCCAGGAAGGCAACATCGGCCTCATGCGCGCGGTGGAGAAGTTCGAGTACCAGCGCGGCTACAAGTTCTCGACCTACGCCACGTGGTGGATCCGCCAGTCGGTCAGCCGCGCGATCGCCGATCAGGCCCGCACCATCCGTATCCCGGTGCACATGATCGAGACCATCAACAAGGTCGTGCGCTCGTCGCGCTACCTGGTCCAGCAGCTCGGCCGTGAGCCCACGCCGGAAGAAATCGCGCTCAAGATGGAGATGCCGCTCGACAAGGTGCGCAACGTGTTGCGCATCGTGAAGGAGCCGGTGTCGCTCGAGACGCCGATCGGCGACGAAGAGGAGAGCTCGCTGGGCGATTTCGTCGAGGATCGGCAGACGGTCTCGCCCGCCGACGCGGCGGTCTACACGAGCCTCGAGGAACAGACCCGCAAGGTGCTCGCCACGCTGACGCCGCGCGAAGAACAGATCCTGCGGATGCGTTTCGGCATCGGCGAAAAGTCGGACTACACGCTCGAAGAGGTTGGGCAGCGCTTCGCGGTCACCCGCGAGCGCATTCGGCAGATCGAAGCGAAGGCGCTGCGCAAGCTGCGTCATCCGAGCCGCGCCAGATCGATCGAGTCGTTCGTTGGCAATTGAGGTTGTGGGCGGCCGTCAGGACCGTAGAGGGGGTGGAGGAGATGGAGGAGCCAATGAGCAAGGCGAGCAGTGTGCTGGAAGACCAATTGCGCAAGTGGCGCGAAGAGCGGGCGCGCAAGCAGTCGACGCGCCCCGTGTCGAACTCGAATGATCGGCGCACGGTGCGGGTGAACGGCCAGGAAGTCGTGGTCGTCACCAAGCCGAAGCGCAGCAGCGCCAGCCTCGGCTGAGCCCGGCCCGGCCGGGCGGCCGGACGATCAGACCTTGCCGGTACGATCAGCGTTGCCTTTGCGTGCCGGCCTCCGTACTCTCAGCCTATGAGTGTGTTGACCCGTTGGCTCGCCCCGGCCCTGCTCGGCGCGGGCATCGCCATCACGGCCGGCCAGGCGCTGGCCGATCGCCCCGCCTGCGACACGTTGGCAGCCGCTGCCGTCAGCCTGGATGCAGCGCAGGTGGCCCAGGACCATGGGGTAACGCGCGCGCGCGTCGAAGCCTGTGCCCGCCTGATCGAACAGCGTGACCAGCACGCCGCCCGCCGCGCCGATCAGCAGGCGCTCCGCATCGAACGCGCGGCGTTGCTGCAGCGCTGAGTTGACGCCTTGCCCCGGCTCGCGGCGGCGCGTATCGTTTTCGATGTTATGAAGTGGCGTGGCGTTCTGTTCGCCCTCTGGACTGTGGTGTTGGCGTGCCTGCCGCGCCCGGCACAGGCCAACTCGGTGCGCTATGTGCTGACCGAGGAGAGCCGGCTGGTGCGCTTCTGCGAGACCTGCGACCGCATGCTGCTCGAGCCGGAAGTGCTGCGCGGGTCGTTCGAGCTCAGCGTCCTGCCGGTCGCGTCACAGGCCTCGATCGACGCCATCACCCGCCTGCAGTGGCGCAGCGCCAGTGCCACGGTCACCGGCAGCGGCTTCCTGCAGCGGTTCGGCGATGACCGCGTCGCCCTGGTGGTCGACGGCCGCATCAACGGCGCGAGCATGCTGATCACCAGCGGCCGCCGCCAGAAGGTGACGCCGCAGGAGATCCGCCTGCACCTGTCGACGCCAAAGGCGGCGGGCGGCGGCTACCTGCTCACCATCGTCGCCGTGCCGGCGCCGCTCGACGGCCCCGACGGCGATGCCGACAGCGTCGTGGACCGCAACGACAACTGCCCGCAGGCCGCCAACGCGACGCAGGCGGACGCGGACACCGACGGCGTCGGCGACGCGTGCGACACCTGCGCGGCCACCCCGCTCGGCACGGCGGTGCGGGCCAGCGGCTGTGCGCTCGAGCAGGACTGCCCCTGTGACGGCCCGACCGTCGACGACGAGTGGAAGAGCCAACGCGCCTATGTGCAGTGCGTCGCCCGCCACCTGAAGCAGCTGCGCCAGAGCACCGGGCTCGGCCGCTCCGAGGTCCGCCGCCTGCTGCACGACGCCGTGCGCAGCGGCTGCGGCCGCCGCATCATCGCGTCGCTCTGACGCCGCGGCGGCCGCCGCTCAACGGCTGTAGCCGTGGGTCGATTTGACGGCCGACTCCGTCGCGCTGTTGAGATACGACAGCACGCCCGGCGCGTCGAAGTACTCGAAGCAGTACATCGCCGCGACACCGAGAATCAGCCCGTAGAAGAACTCGCGCACACCGTCCCTTTCGGCCGCGAGTATAGCCAGGCGGGGCGCCCCTTCAACTGGAAGCTTGGGGCAGGCCGCCGGCGGGCCTGTGGGCATGTCGCCCTTACGGGAAGATCACCGTCGACGAGCGCCCACCTTCCAGGAAGGGCTCGTTGGCGGTGGTGTGCAGCGACCCGGCCTGCCCGGTGAAGCGCTCGATCACCATGCCGATCAGCGGCGTGGACACGCCGCGCGCGATGACATGGGCGGTATCGGTGCCCAGCGTCGAGCGCTGCAGGGTCGAGAAGTTCGTGAACGGCGTCCGGCCGATGCACTTGAACCGGTACGACGACGAGAACACCTGCTCGAATTCGTTGATGATCTGCAGCTGAACGACGGTCTCCACCGGGACCTGGTTGAGCAGATCCTCGTGGCACGTCACGGTCACCAGCTCGCTCGTCGGGCCGCCGGCCACCTTGGTCAATACCTGGAAGTGCAGCCGGTCCGGACAGGACTCGTAGGTGAAGCCGTCCAGATCGATGACGCCGCTGTACGGCCCGGGGGACAGCCGTTGGAAGCCGATCGCACTCTGGCCGACCGTCTCCCCGGTGAGGCGATCGAAGACCAGCGAGCGGCCCTGAATGACGTTGTGGGCGCTGATCTCGGAGCGCATGGTCGCCACCGCACACTTCAGCTCGCCGCGGCCGTCTTCGGCGCCGCCGGCTTCGCCGTTGAACGGCGGCACCGCGGTGAAGGTCAGCGGGTTGTTGGTGCCTTCGTCGGCGAGCCACGTGAGCGGCTGCCGGGCCGTCAGACTGACGTAGAAGCCGATCTCCACGCAGTCGCTCTTGCGCACGTAGAAGCACTGCAGCTCGACCGGTTGATCGGACATGTTCATCAGCTCGATGCGCGTGTCCTGGGTGGCGTTGGCGATGATGTACGGGAACACCAGGAAGGCCGAGGCGAGCCGCTGTTCGGGCGGGAGGCCCTCGGCGCTGGCGAAGGCGATCTGCCCGTCACTCGAGCGCGTCGGGACCGGCGTCGAGGTGGGCCGCGGCGTCGCGGTGTTGGTGCGCGGACGCGTTGAGGTCGGCGTGCGCGTCTCGGTCGGGGTGCGGCTCTCGGTGGCCGTGCGGCTCGGCGTCAGCGTGCGGGTCGGCACGCGAGTAAAGGTCTCGGTGCGCGTCGCGGTCGGGATACGCGTCGTCGGCGGGACGCGAGTCGACGTCGCGGTGCGCGACGGCGTGCGCGTCCGGGTCGACGGCCCGGAGCTCGGCGTGCGGGTCGACGCCGGCGTACGGGTCACCGCCGGGACGGAGGTGGGGGTCGTACGCGGAAAGGGCGACGAGCGCCACGAATCCATCGCCCCGCCGAGCGCGCGCAGCACCGCGTTCCAATCAACGCCCTGCGCCTGTGCCGCAGCCGGCAGCGCCATGGCGAGGGCCATGGTGCAAGCGAGGAGGATGTGCGCGCGCTTCATGACAGATCTCACGGGAACCGAATCTCGGCCGCGCGGCCACCGCGCAGCGACGGCTCATTGCCGGCGGTGCCGGCGATACCGGGCGCCGCCAGGAAGCGATCGACGACCAGAGCCAAGACCGGCGACTGCACACCGCGCACGATCAGGTGGCCGGTGTCGGTTCCGAGCGTGGCGCGGGTGAACACCTGGCTGATCTGGCGCAACGTGCGCCGCAGCGTGCAGGTCACGCTGGTCGACGCCGACAGCTGCTGTTCGAACTCATTGACGATCAGGAACTGCACCGTCGTGGTGGTCGACTCCAGGTTTTCGAGATCCTCGGAGCAGGTGGTGAGCACCAGCTCGCTCTCCTGCAGCGGATCGCCAGGTACGCTGGCCAGGACGACGAAGTGCTGCTCGTCCGGACATTTGGTGTAGGTCGCGCCGTCGAGTTCGATGATGTTCTCGAACGGCCCGTCGGTGAGACGGCGGAACCCGATGGCGCCGTAGCCGATCGTCTGCCCGTCGGCGCCGAAGACCACCGAACGGCCCTGGATCGTGTTCTGCGCGTCGATCGATTCCTCGCCGTCAGGCGGGATGACGATGCACTTGAGCTCGGCGTCGCCATCGGTCGGCGGCACCGCCGTCTGGCCGTTGAACACCCCCTGGCTGGCCAGCCAGGAGATCGGCTGGTTGGGGGTCAGGAGGACCTGGAAGTCGGTCCCGAAACAGCTCGGCCCGTGCACGTAGATGCAGTGCAGCTGGGTCGGTCGGCTGGTCAGGTTGACGACCTCGACCCGCGTGTCGACCGTGCTGCCGCCGCCTTCGACCTCGATCAGCGGGTACACCAACACGGCGGACGGCAGGCGTTGGGGCGGCGACTGGGCCGCTGCCGCGCTCACACCAACCAGCGCGAGCAGCAGGATCGCCGCTGCGGCGCTTCTCGTTCGACCGTTCCGTCGCTTGAAGTCGGCGCGA
>JBOHWA010000207.1:0-4333 GCA_050735855.1 Binatia bacterium | reverse complement strand
AGCCTGCGCCGGGCCGAGCTCGTGCGCCTCGGCAGCGCGCTGCGCGACGTGCTCGAGCGCGCCGTCGCGCTCGGCGGCAGCTCGATCTCGGACTTCGTCGACGCCGACGGCCAGCAGGGCTACTTCCAGATCCACCACGCGGTCTACGACCGCGCCGGCGCCCCGTGCCGGCGCTGCGACACGCCGATCAAACGCGTCGTGCAGAGCGGCCGCAGCAGCTTCTACTGCCCGACCTGCCAGCGATGATGCGGCGGCCGGGCTGGGCCCGCTGAATCGAGCCGAACCGCCCGGCCGATACTGCGCCGACTTCGAGGGTCCCTTCCCCCCTTGCGGGGGAAGGACAGGATGGGGGGTGTGCTCGAGCCCCGAGGTTTGCTCGCTCGCGGACTGCGTCGAGACTCTACAAAGGGAGAACCAGCCGCGGCGGTGGAAGCCACTCAGCCGAGCATGATCATGCCGCCATCGACCACCAACACCTGACCGGTCATCAGGTCGCTGTCGCTCGACGCCAGGAACACCGCCGTGCCGGTCAGGTCCTCCGGCTGCAAGGCGCGGCGCAGCGCGGTGTTGCCGACGATCGCCTGCATGATCTGCTCGGGCACCACGGTCTTGGTCGCCTCGGTGAGCGTCACCCCCGGGCAGATGGCGTTGACGTTGATGCCGAACGGCCCGAGCGCGCCGGCGAAGAACTTGGTCAGCCCGCTGACCCCGAGCTTGGCCAGGCTGTAGTGGAACGGCGGCGAGGGCAGGTCGGGGTTGGTGGTGTCGACGAAGCCGCTGTTGTTCATGTATGCGGCGGTCGACGACTGGTTGATGATCTTCCCGGCGCGCGCGTGTTTCATATGGCGCTCCACCGCCCGGGTCATCAGCCAGACGCCCGTGAGGTTCACCGACAGGATCTTGTTGAAGTACTCGAGGCTCTGATCGCGCCGGTCGAGGCCGTGGAAGATGGCCGCGTTGTTGAGCAGCACGTCGATGCGCCCGAAGCGCTCCAGCACCGCCGCGGCCAGGCCCGCGCAACTCGCCTCGTCGCTGACGTCGACGGGCACCGCCAGCGCCTCGACGCCCAGCGCCTGCACCTCCCTGGCCACCGCCTCGGCGCCGGCCGCGTTGACGTCGGCGACCACCACGGTGGCACCTTCGCGCGCGAAGCGCAGCGCGTACGCCTGCCCGATGCCCTGCCCGGCCCCGGTGATGATCGCTACACGGTCCTTGAGTCGCATGCCGATTCCTCCCCGTCGCGCGCTTCCAAATTGACAGCCCCTGGCGCGTAGACTACACCGAGGATATTTCAATCAGTTGATTGAAAATCAACCGCAGTCGCCGGAGCTCTCAGTTCGATGCCGCAGCGCGCAGACGCCATGATCCCGCCGCCGCCGGGGGCGGAGCGCGAGATCGTCTTCACCGGCATCGGCGGCCAGGGCATCCAGTTGATGGCCAAGGTCCTGGCCGAAGCGGCGGCCGAGGCCGGCCGGCACGTCATGCTGTTCGGCGTCTACATGGGGATGATGCGCGGCGGACCGAGTGAATCGACGCTGGTGCTCGGCGATGCCCCGATCCAGGCGCCGCCGATCATTCCGCACTGCTGGGACGTCGTCGCCATGCACCCGCAGGGGCTGGCCGAGCTGGCGGCCAAGCTGCGGCCCGGAGGCCTGGTGTTCGCCAACCAGACGCTGGTGCGCCAGGCGCCGCGCGCCGACGTGCGCTGCATCGGCCTGCCCGCGACGCGGCTCGCCGAACAGGCGGGCAACATCGCCGGCGCCGGCATGATCGTTCTGGGCGGCTTCGTCGCCGCCACTGGCCTGGTCGATCTCGACGCGCTGATCGAGACCATGCGCGCCGCGCTGCCGCCGCACCGCCGCCAGCGCGCCGACGAGAACGCCCGCTTCCTCAATCTCGGCGCCGACTACATCCGGCAGCCGGGCGCCGGCGCGGCGGCGGCGGGCGCCTGACATGCGCGCCACCGTCACCATCGATATCGCGACCTGCAAAGGCTGCGCGCTGTGCATCCCGGTCTGCCCGCCGGCGGTGCTGTCGATGTCCGAGCCTGTGAACGACAAGGGCTACCGCTACCCGATCCTGATCGAGGGCTGCACCGGCTGCGAGCTGTGCGCCAAGGTGTGCCCCGACTACTGCTTCGCGGTGTACCGCGAGCCGACCGCGGCGAGGCCGCCGGCATGAGCCGCCGGGTGTTGATGGAAGGCTCGTGCGCCATGGCGGAGGGCGCCATCCAGTCGGGCTGCCGCTTCTACGCCGGCTATCCGATCACGCCGTCGACCGAGATCCTCGAGTACATGTCGACCCGCCTGCCGCAGGTCGGCGGCGTGTGCATGAACGGCGAGAGCGAGATCGAAGCGATCGGCATGGTGTGGGGCGCCGCCGGCTGCGGCGTGCGCTCGATGATCGCCTCGACCGGCCAGGGCATCAGCCTGATGCAGGAGAGCTTCGCCGAGCTCTGCAACGCGCAGATCCCGATCGTCGCGGTCAACATGTGCCGCGGCCAGGGCGACTACTTCCAGGCGACGCGCGGCGGCGGCCACGGCGACTACCGCTTCCTGGTGCTGGCGCCGTCGAGCGCCCAGGAGGCCGTCGACCTCATCCAGCATGCCTTCTACGCGGCCGACCGCTGGCGCAACCCGGTGCTGATCATGGGCGACTTCCTGCTCGCCCACACCTCCGAGCTGGTCGAGTTCCACCCGGTGGCCGAGCCGCCGCTGCCGCCCAAGGACTGGGCCGCCACCGGGGCCAACGGGCGCAAGTCGCTCACCCTGTCGCCGCTCGGTCCGGCGGAGAAGCTGTCGACCGATATCGCCAGCGCGCTCGGGCAGGTGACCGCCAAGCATCCGGCCATGCGCGCCGAGGAGGTGCGGGTCGAGAGCGGCCATCTCGACGACGCCGACCTGGTCGTCGTCGCCTTCGGCTTCCCCGGCCGCTTCGTCAAATACGCCGTCGGCCTGGCGCGCGAGCAGGGCCTGCGCGTCGGCTACGTGCGCCCGATCAGCCTGTGGCCGTTCCCGTCGCAGGCGGTCGCCGACGCCGCCGCCAACGCCAAGGCGGTGGCGGTCTTCGAGCTCAACGCCGGGCAGATGATCGAGGACGTGCAGCTCGCCGTGCTCGGCCGTGTGCCGATCCACGCCATCGGCGGCATCAGCCACGACCATTCCGGCTTCGGCGTCGGCCCGGCGCTGACCGTCGAGCACATCTTGCAGCGCATCCGCGACGTCTATCCTCGCTAGGCCCGCAGAGAGGACCCGATGAACCACCCGCTCGATCCGACACCCGCCATGCGCAAGGTGTTCGACAAGCCCGAGCTGCTGCTCACCACCGAGCACTCGCTCTGCCCGGGCTGCGGCGAGCCGATCGCACTCCGCCTGCTGCTCGAGCTGATCCAGGAGCTCGGCCTGCGCGAGCGCACCATCTGCGTCGCCGGCATCGGCTGCTACACCGCCTTTCCGATGATCATGGACGTCGACGTCATGCAGGCCCTGCACGGCCGCGCGCCGTCGGTCGCCACCGGCGTCAAGCGCGTCCGCCCCGACGCCTTCGTCTTCACCATGCAGGGCGACGGCGACATGGTCTCCGAAGGCCTGCAGGAAGTCCTGCACGCCGCGGCGCGCGGCGAGCGGATCACCGCGGTGGTGCTCAACAACGGCGTCTTCGGCGAGACCGGCGGCCACGCCACCGCAACGACGGTGCTCGGCCAGCACACCAAGACGACCGTCGGCGGCCGCAGCGCAGCGCAACACGGCTACCCGATCCGCATCAGCGAGATGATCGCCCAGCTCGACGGCGCCGCCTATGTCGCCCGCGCCGCGGTGCACACGCCGGCGGCGATCAAGGCGACGCGCCAGTATCTGCACGACGCCTTCCAATGCCAGCTCGACGGCCGCGGCTTCTCCTTCGTCGAAGTTCTCACCATGTGCCCGACCGATTGGTTCGTCCCGCCGGATCAGGGGCCGGGATGGTTGGAGAGTAATTTCAAGCAGACGTTTCCACTTGGGGTGATCAAGGCGGTGTGACCCGCTCGCCCTGGAACGAGGAAAGCGCACCACGGATTGCGCGGATGCGATCCGATGACACGGAGTCCTCAAGGACCCTGCGTGAAATCGTTCCATCCGCGAGGCGGGGGTGACCGCCGACGACGTCGACTTCGCCGAGGTGCACGACTGCTTCACCATCACCGAGATCCTCAACTACGAGGACCTCGGCTTCTGTCCGCGCGGCGAGGGGGGCCGCTTCGTCGACGAGGGCCGCTCGTCACTCGGCGGCGACAAGCCAAGACGCTGCTGGTGCGCGGTCTCGCCTGGAGGGCGCCGGGCCCTCGGCGCCGGGC
>JBOHWA010000206.1:0-11235 GCA_050735855.1 Binatia bacterium | reverse complement strand
GTGGTCGAGGCGGGGTTCAAGTTCTGTCCGAACTGCGGCCAGGGCCTGGACGCGCCGGCCGCCGCCGAGGCGCGACCGGCGGCGTCGATTCCCGAACCGTTGGCCGAGAAGATCCGTGGCGCGGCGCAGTCGGTGGGCGAGCGCAAGCAGGTGACGGTGCTGTTCTGCGACCTCGCCGGCTCGACGGCGGTGGCCAACGGCCTCGATCCGGAGGTCTACCGCGAGCTGCTCGATCAGTACGTCGCGCTGGCGCTGCACGAGGTCTACCGCTACGACGGCATCGTCAACCAGCTCTCCGGCGACGGCTTCATGGCCCTGTTCGGCGCGCCGATCGCGCACGAGGACGCGCCGCAGCGGGCGGTCTGGGCGGGGCTGGCGATTCGCGACGCGCTGGCGCACTTCAACCATCAGCTCGAGTCGGAGCGCGGCATCTCGCTGCCGGCGCGCATCGGCATCAACACCGGGTCGGTGGTCGTCGGCACGGTCGGCAACGATCTCAAGATGGACTACACGGCGATCGGTGACACGACCAATCTGGCCGCCCGGCTGGAGTCGCTGGCCGACCCCGGCACGATCCTGATCAGCGAGCCGACGGCGCGCCTGGTGCGCGGCTTCTTCGAGCTGCGCCAGGTCGGTCCGCTGGTGGTGAAGGGCAAGCCCGAGCCGGTCGCGGCGTTCGAGGTGGTGACGGCGCGGCCGCATTCGAGCCCGATGGCGGTTGCCGCCGAGCGCGGGCTGACGCCGCTGGTCGGCCGCAGCGAGGAGCTGGCGCAGCTCGACGCCTGCTACCGCCGGCTCGGCGGGCACCTGACCCAGGTCGTCTCGGTGGTCGGCGAAGCGGGCAGCGGCAAGTCGCGCCTGATCTACGAGTTCAAGCAGCGGCTGCTCGAGGAGCCCGAGCCGGTGGTGCTGTTCGAGGGCCGCTGCGGGGCGCTCAGTCAGACCGTGCCGCTGGCGCCGTTCGTCGCCATGCTGCGACAGTACTTCGGCATCGACGGCGCCGAGTCGACCGACGCCTCGTGCGCCAAGGTGCAGCGCCGCCTCGGCGCCGCCTCGGGCGAGATCGACGACGCCTTCCCGCTGCTCTGCCGGGTGCTGTCGGTCGAGGCCGAGCTGCCCGCCGATCTGCCGCTCGACGCGCTCAAGCAGGAGACCTTCCAGGCCGTCGGCAAGCTCATTCAGGCGGAGAGCAAGCGCGCCCCGGTGGTGATGATCCTCGAGGATCTGCACTGGATCGACGAGTCGTCGCAGGAACTGCTGGCCATGGCGATGGCCAAGCTCATGCGCGCCCGGGTGATGATCCTGGTCAGCCACCGCTCGGAGTACCGCACGTCGTGGTACACGCACGCGGCGCTGACCCAACTGCACCTGCGGCCGCTGCTCGATGACGAGGTCCTGCGCATCGCGCGTTCGCTCGCCGGCGGTGTGCTGCCGGCCGAGCTCGAGGTGCGCCTGCTGGCCAAGGCCGAGGGCAGCCCGTTCTTCGCCGAGGAGATCACCCGTTCGCTGTCGGAAGAGGGCTACCTGTCGAGCGACGCCGAGGGCGCGCACCTGACCCGGCCAGTGGAGGAGATCCTCATCCCCGGCACCGTGCGCGAGGTGATCGCCGCACGCCTCGATCGCCTGCGGCCGAGCGCCAAGCGGGTGGCGCAGCTCGCCGCCGTGCTCGGCCGGCAGTTCCATCGCCGCGAGCTGACCGCGCTGCTGGCCCCCGAAGAGGCCGACGTCGATCAGGAGCTCGCCGAGCTCAGCCGCCGCGGCGTCATCCATCGCAAGAGCCTGTTCACCGACGACGAGTTCCGCTTCGGCGAGAGTCTGACCCAGGAGGTGGCGTACGACAGCCTGCTGCTCAAACAGCGCCGCCAGCTGCACGAGCGCGTCGCCCGCCTGCTCGAGGTCGGCGGCGGTGACGCCACGCTCGCCGGACCGGCACTGATCGCACACCACTACGCGCTGAGCGACAACCGCGCCAAGGCGGTCGAGACGTTGCTCAGCGCCGCCCTCGAGGCCGAGCGCCTGCCGTCCTTCCGCACCGCGATCGCTCTCGCCCGCCAGGCCTGGGAGATCAGCGAGACGGCGTTGCGCGACGGCGGCGACCTGCGCGCGGTGATGAACGCGGCCCTGGCCTACACGCGCCTGAGCGTGCTCTACGGCGTCGCCCACGATCCCGACGCCGAGCGCGCCGCCGTGCGCGGCCGCGAGCTCGCCGCACAGCTCGGCGACGCCGCGACCGGATCGACGCTCGACGCCATGTACGGCATGTTGCTGACCACCGACCCGGCGCGTTTCGCCGAAGGGGTGGCGCTGGCCGAGGCGGCGATCGAGACCGCACGGCAGGCCGGCAACGCGCTGCAGGTGGTCAGCGCGTCGCGCGCCGTGGCGTGGCACTACATGCTCGACGGCCGCCTGTCCGAGGCGCGCACCAAGATCGACTGGGTGCTGCAGTCGCTGCTCGAGCACGAGCAGTCGACCCTGTCCGATCTGTTCCTGAGCGCCCGCTTCATGCGCGAGAACGTGCTGTATCATTCGGACGATCTCGAGACGGCGGCGGCCGCGGCCGCCGAAACCTATGAGATGGCGCTGCGCGCCCCGAATCGCACCGTCCAGAGCGGCGCCTCGGCCGTGCTCTCGGGCGTGAACTTCCTGCGCGGGCGCTACGCCGACGCGCGCCAGTGGGCGCAGCGCAGCTTCGAGACCGCCGAGGCGATCGGCAACATCGGGGCGCTGCACCGCGCCCGGGCGCAGACGTTGGCGGCGCGGACGGCGCTCGGCGAGGCACCGTCCTCCGGGCGCCTGGCGGACGCCATCGAAGAAGGCGTCGGCCAGGGTGGGAACATCCTGCTCAGCATCTACCACATCGTCGAGACCTTCCTGGCCCTCGGCGACGTGCGCCGCGCCGAGCGCGTGGCGCGCCTGGCGGTCGATCAGGCCGCCGGCCGGCTGCGCGAGATGCTCGCCGCGATCGCCCTGGGCGAGGCGACGACCCGCCTCGGCCCGGCGCACTGGGGCGAGGCCGAGCGCGCCTTCGAGCGCGGCCTCGGCCTGGCGGCGGCGCTCAACGCGCGCGGCGCGCGCACCTTCGGTCTGATCGGTCGCGGCCGACTGGCGCTGGCCCGCAACCAGCCCGAGGATGCGCTGCGCGCCTGGAGCGAGGCGCGCGAGATCTGCCTGAGCCTGGGCTTCCTGCGCTATCAGCGCCAGGTCGAGCAACTGCTCGTCCAGGTCGGCGCCACCGAGACCGGCGGCGCGGCCGACCACGTGCCGGCGGCGCCGGCGGTGTCGTAGTCGGCTCAGTCGGCCAGACTGAGGCGCACCGCCGCGGCGACCTCCATCGCCTGCTCGACCGCGAGGAAGGGCGACATCGGCAGCGACAGGACTTCGGCCGCGCAGCGCTCGGCGACCGGGAACGCACCGGGCCCGTAGCCGAGGGCGCGGAAGCCGTCCTGCACGTGCAGCGGGCGCGGATAGTGGATGGCGGTGCCGATGCCGCGCTCGGCCAGGCGGGCGGCGAGGCGGTCGCGCTGCGGGCTGCGCACGGCGTACTGGTGATAGACCGCCTCGCTGCCGGGGCGGGCGCTGGGCAGGCGCAGCGGCAGACCGTGCAGGGCGGCGGCGTACTGTGCGGCGCGGGCGCGGCGGGCGGTGTTCCAGGCGTCGAGGTGCGGCAGCTTGATGCGCAGCACGGCGGCGTGCAGCGCGTCGAGGCGCGAATTGCGGCCGTTGGCGATGACATGCTCGTAGCGCGCCCGGCCGCCGTGGTTGGCGAGCAGGCGCAGGCGCTCCGCCAGGTCGTCGCGGTTGGTGGTCACCGCTCCGGCATCGCCCATCGCGCCGAGATTCTTGGTCGGATAAAAGCTGAAGCAGCCGACGTCGCCGATGGTGCCGGCGCGGCGGCGCGTGCCGCCGACCGTGCACCAGGCGCCGTGCGCCTGGGCCGCGTCCTCGATCAGCGCGGCGCCGTGCGCGCGCGCCAGCGGCAGCAGGCGGTCGAGGTCGGCCGGCTGGCCGTAGAGGTGCACGGCGACGATCGCTTTGATCGGCCGCTGGCGCAGGACCTGCGCGGCCGCATCGACGTCGAGGGTGAAGTGCTCGTCGATGTCGACCAGCACCGGGGTCGCGCCGCGGCGGACGATGGCCTCGAGCGGGGCGGCGAAGGTGAAGGGGACCGTCAGGACCGCGTCGCCCGGGCCGACGTCGAGCGCCTCGAGCGCCAGCTCGAGCGCGTCGGTGCCGTTGGCGACGCCATGCGCGTGGCCGGCGCCGAGGTAGGCGGCGAACTCGCGCTCGAAGGCCTGCACCTCGGCGCCGCCGACGAAGGCCGTGTGGTCGACGATGCGCGCCAGCGCCGCGTCGATCTCGGCGCGCAGGCTGGCGTACTCGGCGGCGAGATCGAGAACCGGAATGCGCATGGCGGGGCAGGGGCGGGCGCGCGGCGCCCGCCCCGAGTGCATCGCCGAACGGCTACTTCATCGCCGGATGATAGAGCACCAGCATCGTGTAGGTGAGCGCCGGGCGGTCGTTGCCGACCACGTGCACGGCGATCTCCTGCGTCACCTGGGTGCCCTTGGGCTTGGGCTCGACGCCGACCAGCCGGGCGTGCGCGTGCACCTTGGAGCCGGCCGGCACCGGGCTGACGAAGCGCAGCTTGTCGGAGCCGTAGTTGGTGGCGTTGCCGTAGCCGGTGACCTTGTGGTCCGAGCCGGCGCGCAGCGTCGGGAGCAGGCTGAGGGTGAGGAAGCCGTGCGCGATGGTGCCCTTGAACGGGCTCTCCTTCTTGCAGCGCTCGACGTCGACGTGGATCCACTGGTGGTCGCCGGTGAGCTCGGCAAACTTGTTGATCATGTCCTGTGTGACCTCGATCGCGTTGCCCCAGGGCCCGAATTCCTCGCTGACCTTGGCGCGCAACCCGTCGATGTCGTCAAAGCGAATGTCCTGCATGCATGCCTCCGTGCTGGGTGATCTCGGGCGGCCGCCCGAACGGGGGTGATGTAATACGAGGCGCCCGGCCGTGTCGAGGGAGGCCGCCGTGCCGCGCGACCCGCTTGGCGGGCGGGCGCGCATCGGGTAACGGCCATCGTAATGGATACCACCAGCCTGAGCGGCAAGACGGTGCTGATCACCGGCGCCGGCAGCGGCATCGGCCGCGCCACGGCGTTGGAGTGCGCGCGGCGCGGGGCGCGCCTGATGCTCTGCGATCTGAACGAGGCCAGCCTCGCCGAGGTCGCAGCCGAGGCGCGACGGCTCGGCAGCGCGGTGCTGACCCGGCGGGTCGACGTCGCACAGCGCGCCGAGATGGAGGCCTTCGCCGCCGCGGTCCACGCCGAGGTGGAGGCGGTGGATCTGCTGATCAACAACGCCGGCGTGGCGATCGGCGGCGGCTTCCTGCACACCTCGCTCGAGGACTGGGACTGGATCCTCGGCATCAACATCCGTGGCGTCGTGCACGGCTGCCACTACTTCATCCCGGCCATGGTGCGACGCGGGCGCGGCGGCCATGTCGCCAACCTCGCCTCGGCGGCCGGTCTGGTCGCCACCGAGCCATTGGGCGCTTACAGCACCACCAAGTTCGCCGTCGTCGGCCTGTCGGAGGCGCTGCGCGACGAGTTGGCGCCGCACCGCATCGGGGTGACGGCGGTCTGTCCCGGGTTGATCAACACGCCGATCACGCGCGCCGCACGTATGGTCGAACCGAGCGGCGCGGAGGAGCTCCGGGCTCGCCTGGTGAGCCTGTATCAGCGGCGCAACTACACCCCCGAGCGCGTCGCGCTCAACATCCTGCGCGCCGTGCAGCGCAACCGCGCCGTCGCGCCGATCGCGCTGGAGGCGTGGGTCCTCTACTACGCCAAGCGCCTGATGCCGGGGCTGCTGGCCCGCGTCAACCGCCTCACCGCCAGCCGCGCGCGGTGAGCCCGCGCTACCGGAGGGCTTCAGGCCTCGCGCGCCGGGTGGCTGTCGGCGAAGGCGGGCGAATAGCGCCGCAGCTCGTCGTACATCTCGGGCAGGGCGAGCTGGCCGGGGGCGCCCGGCTCGCCGACGAAGCCGTAGGTGATCAGCGAGCCGAGCAGCGGGAAGAACACGCGCGAGGCGACGCCGTGCGGGCCCATGGCGATGGCGATGGTCGGCTGATCGCGGCGGGCGCGGAGGAAATCCAGCAGGCGATCGGCTTCCAGGGCGGAGTTGGCCTGGGCGGTGAGCTTGACCACGTCGGCGCCGTGGCGGTCGGCGGCGCCGGCCAGGGCGGTCAGGTCGCGGTCGCTCGGCATGGCCTCGAAGTCGTGGTGCGAGACGATCACCGGCTTGCCGTGCCGCTTGGCCAGCGCCACGACGCGATCGCGCACCCGGGCGTGCAGCTCGATGTCGATGGCGTCGACCAGCGGCAGCACGGCGGCAAAGATGGCCAGGCGCTGCGGGTCGTCGAGGGCCGCGGCGCCGCCTTCCTCGACCGCGCGCACGGTGGCGATCAGCGGCCGCTCGAGGGCGCGCGCAGCGGTGCAGAAGGCGACGGCGGCCTCGGGCTCGAGCGCGGCGCAGCGGTCAAAGCGCAGCTCGATGAGATCGGCGAGCTGGCGCAGGGCGCCGACGTCGGCACTGAGATGTTGGTCACAGATCGGCGCCGCGATGCGCGGCATCGCCCCGAGCTCGACCGACCCGATGTGCAGCTTCATGACCCGCCGAGTCTCGCCTGAACGGCGGCGGCCCGCAACTGCTGGCTCAGGACACCGGGGGATTGAGCGGCCGCGCGACCTCCGCCGGCAGCCGCCACTGGGGATTCAGCGCCACCAGATTGGCCGCGATTGACAGCGCCTGATCGAGGTCGGGCGCGAAGATCACGTGGTCGAGCCGTGTATCCAACTCCGAGCGCTCGAAGACGCGGCGCGGCTCGGGCAGCGGGCCCGCGATGATGACGAACTGCCGCTGGCGGTGGAGCAGCTCCAGGGCGCTCTCCAGGGCGACCAGCCCGGTGGCGTCGATCACCGGCACACGCCCGAGCCCGAGGATCACGACTTTGGTGTGCGCGCCGATGGCGCCGAGCGCGTTCATGGCGTTCTGTGCCGCGCCGAAGAACAGCGCGCCGGAGATCTCGTAGACCACCACCTGCGGCGGCACGGCGTAGTCGGTCTCGGGCTGCAGGGCATCGGGCACCACTCGTCCGTGCGTCAGCTCCGCCATGCGGCGCATGAAGAGCAGCGCCGCCAGGACGATGCCGACGCTGACCGCGATGACCATGTCGAAGGCGACGGTCAGGGTGAAGCACGTGAGCAGCACCAGCACGTCGCTCTTTGGGGCGACGCGCAGCATGCGGCGCAGGTGGCGGGCTTCGGACATGTTCCACGCCACCAGCAGCAGCAGGCCGGCGAGCGAGGCCATCGGCACGTACGACACCACCGGGGCGACCAGCAGGATGGCGGCCAGGACGACGCCGGCGTGCACGACCGCGGCGACGGGCGAGCGCGCGCCGGCCCGTACATTGGTGGCCGTGCGGGCCAGCGCGCCGGTCGCGGCGATGCCGCCGAAGAATGGCGCCGCGAGGTTCGCCAGGCCCTGCCCGACCAGCTCTGCGTCGGGGTCGTGGTGTTTGCCGGTCATGCCGTCGGCGACCACCGCCGAGAGCAGCGACTCGATGGCGCCCAGCATGGCGATGGCGAAGGCCGCCGGCGCCAGTTCGCCGAGCAACGCGAGGCTCAGGCCGCTCGACCCCCACGGCAGCCCCGGCCGCGGGGCGAACGGCGGGATGCCGGACACCACATGGCCCTCGATGGTGGTCTGGAAGCGGCTGCCGAGCGTGGCGACCGGTACCGCGAACGCCCAGACGACGAAGGCCACCAGCGCCAGCGCCGGCAGTGGCGCCGGAACGCGTCGCAGGATGCGCGGCAGGAAGACGAGCAACGCCAGGGTGGCGGCGGCCACCGCGACCTCGGCGACGGAGGCGCTGCCGCGCGCCCCCCACATGGCGGCGACCTTGCCGGTGAAGTGGTCCGGCATGTGCGCGATCTCGAGGCCGAGCACGTCCTTGATCTGCAGCACCGCGATGACGGCCGCGATGCCGGCGGTGAAGCCGGTCGTCACCGGGTAGGGGATGAAATTGACCAACCGGCCCAGCCGCGCCACGCCCATGGCGACCAGGATGGCGCCGGCGAGCATGCCGGCGGTGAGGAGCCCGCTGAGGCCGTGGCGGTGGACGATCGGCGCGAGGATGACGACGAACGCCGCCGTCGGGCCGGTGACCTGGAACTTCGACCCGCCGCTCAGCGCCGCGACGGTGCCGCCGATGATGGCGGTGTAGAGGCCGTGCTGCGGCGGCACCCCGACCGCGATCGCCAGCGCCATCGACAGCGGCAGGGCGACGATGCCGACGACGGTGCCGGCGAGGAGGTCGGCGCGCAGATCGGCCAGCCCATAGCCGGCCGCCAGCGCCCGGCGCAGGGCGACCCCGAGCGGCGGCGCCGTCGGCAGGGCGGTAGGGGAGAGGGACTCGCGGCGATGGGGCATGGGCGATCGAACGGCGGCGCTGCCGGTTGAGTATCGCGCGCACGCCCCGCCGTCGACCCCGCGCCTTTCTCGACTTGGACGGCCGACGGCGATATCGTTCGCCGGATGCGGGTGAGCGGAGGAGCCGTGGCGGGGCGGACGTTCTGGGCGGCGTTGGTCGTCATTGTCGCGCTGGCGGCGGTGCTGCGGGTCTACGACCTGGGCAATCTGCCGGCGGGTTTCTTCTGCGACGAGGCCGGCAACGGCTACAACGGGTACCTGCTGGCGACCACGGCGCACGACGAGAACCGCGAGCTGCTGCCGCTCTACATCTGGTCGTTCGGCGTCAGTTACAAGAACCCGCTCTTCATCTACGCGTCGACCATCCCGATCTCGATCTTCGGGCTCAACGAGTTCAGCGTGCGGCTGACGGCGGCGTTCTTCGGCGTCCTTGCCGTGCTCGGTATCGGCCTGCTCGGCCGCATCGTCTTTGGCGCCGCGGGCGGCCTGCTGGCGGCGCTGCTGTTGGCGGTCGTGCCGTGGCACGTCCACTTCAGCCGCATCGGCTTCGAGCTGATCGCCTTTCCCACGGTCTTTCTCTTCGCCTGCGCCGCGCTCGCCGCCGGCGTGCGCGGCCGGCCGCGCTGGCTGCTGCTCGCCGGCCCGCTCTTCGCGTTCTGCTTCTATGCCTACGCGCCGTCGAAGCTGTTCGTGCCCGTGTTCCTGCTCGCCGCCGGGGTGGTCTACGCCCGCCGCCTGTGGGCGGTGCGCCGCACGGTGGCGCTGGCCGGGCTGCTAACGGTGCTGGCGGCGGCGCCGATCATCGTCTTCGACATCAAGCACAGCGACCGCTCGCAGCTCTACTTCAGCCGCACGACGACGCTCAACGCCGGGCAGACGGTGACCGAGAACGCCCAGCGCGTCTTCGACCAATACAGCCGCTTCTTCTCCCAGTCGTTCCTGCTCGAGCGCGGCGACCCGCTGCTGCGCCATGCCGTGCCCGGCTTCGGCGAGCTCTACTGGACGATGCTGCCGCTGTTCGTCCTCGGCGTGCTCTGGTGTCTGTGGCCGGGCCGACCGGAGGGCAAGCTGTTTCTCTGGTGGTTGCTGCTCTACCCGGTGGCGCCGGCGTTGATGAACGAGGCGCCGAGCGCCACGCGCGGTTTCATCGGCGTCGCGGCCTTCTGCCTGATCGCGGCCGCCGGCGGTACGCTGGTGCTCGCCGTTCTGCGTCGCCTCCTGCCGTGGCCCAGGATCGCGCTCGCCGCGCAGCTGGCGGCGGCGGCGGTGCTGCTGGTGGCGCTGGGACGGGAGGCCTGGCGCTACGGCGAGGCGTACCTGACGGTGTACCCGACCCAGGCTGCGGCGGAGTTCCAGTACGGCTATCGCGAGACGATCGAGTTCATGGAGCGCCATCGCGGCGAGTACGACCTGCTGATGCTGACCGCCAACCGCGTCAACCAGCCGCAGATCTTCGCCGCCTTCTACAACGCCGAGCGCGCCGGCGGCGCACCGATGACGCGCGAGAACGGCTACCTGATCATCGACCCGTCGGAGTACGGCCGTTACGAGATGAACCAGCGCATCCTGGCGGCGCTGCGCGAAGACGACCTGCGCCTCTTTCAGGACTACGACGAGCTGCACCGCGTCTACCAGCCGGGCGGCAAGCTCGAGTACGTCATCGCCGCGCCGCGCACGCGCCGGCGCTTCCTGCGCGAGTGGCTGCTGCTCGGTCCGTTCGACAACACCGCCAACCAGGGCATCGGACAGGCCTTCGTCGACCCGGCCGATGTGCAGGGCCGCGCCTACGACGGTCTGCTCGGCCCGTCGTACTGGCGGCGCGTCACCCCGCAGTTCGTCAAGGTCGACTTCAACGCGTTCTATCGGCAATCCGCCGACGCCGCCGGCAAGCCGCTCGAATGGACCTGCGCGTATGCCGTCACCCAGCTCGACGTCGCCACGCCCCAGCACGCCATGCTCGAGCTCTCCGCGCCGGTACAGACGCTGCAGGCGTGGGTGAACGGCCGGCCGCTGATGGAGAAGCCGATCACCGTCTCGCCCGAGCCCCGCGGCTGGCCGATCCAGCTGCAGGTGGGCGCCAACCAGGTGCTGGTCAAGGTGTGCAAGACCACCGGCGACTGGAGCTTCACCGCGCGCGTCACCGACGCCCAGGGCCGCGATCTGCCGGGCGTCACCGTGCGCCCCGCCTTGCAGTCCCCGGCGCTCGCCGCGGCACCGCAGGCGCCGGCGCAACTGGTCGATGGCTTCGGCGCCGCGCTCAGCGCGGCCCGGCGCTCCGATCAGTTCGCCGACTACCGCGGCGACAGCAAGGCCTGGTGGGAGGCGCTCGAAGATCCCAACGGCGCGGTCATCTGGACCACCGACCCGGTGCCCGAGCGCGCCGCGACGGCGTTCGTCTTCACCGCGTCGATGAGCGCCGAGCCCGGCACCGCCGAGCTGTGGGTCAACCGGCGCTACGCGCTCACCTTCTCCACCGGCCGCTTCGAGACACCGCAGCGCTGGCAACGCGGCCCGTACGTGCTCGAGTACGTGCCGCGCGAGGCCGGCCACTTTCTCTCCGGTCTCTGGCGCCTGCAGGTCCCGGCGGAGGAGATCACGCCCGGTCAGCCGGTCGAGCTGCGCGTCGCGCACGTCGACGGCCGCCTGTTCGCGTTCTTCCAACTCAAGGGCCGCGACGATACCGCGGCGTTCGAAAAGGTGACGCTGGGCGACTTCGCGCCACCGCCGCCGCCTGCCCCCCCGCCG
>JBOHWA010000205.1:0-5059 GCA_050735855.1 Binatia bacterium | reverse complement strand
CGCCACCCCCGGCGCCGAGAGCCCGGCGCCCTCCAGTTCGTCACGGCCTTTTCCGGCGCGCCAGCAGCGCCGCCAGCGGCAGCAGCAGCAGCCACGCCGAGCGGTGGTCGGCCGGGGTGGCGATCTGGCAGGAGCCGTCGTCGTTGCCACCCGGCTTGCGCGTGCGGGTGGCCGTGGCCGGTGGCGGCGGTGTGCTGGTCGGCGTGCCGGTGCCGGTTGCGGTGGGCGGGATCGGGGTCGCGGTCGGCGTGCGGGTCGGGGTCGCCGGTGGGCCGACGACGACGCTGCCGCTGGTGCACGTGGTCGGGAAGCTGACGCTGCTGTCGGCCGATCCGGCCTGCAGACAAGTGAGCGGGTAGGCAGTCGGCGCGGCGCCGACCGCGATGTCGACCCGGCAGGTGTACAGCACCGAGCCGCTGGCGATGGGCAGCCCGGAGAGCGGAAGCACCACGGCGCGGACGTTCGTACAGTCGCTCCCCGGCGTGCACTCGGGGGGCAGGAAGGCAAAGTTCTGCACTGAGTGCGTACCGATAGCGGGATTGAGCAGGCAATCGGGCTGGCCGTTGGTGAGCGCCGCGATCGGTGCCCGAGGTTCGAAGCCGATGTCATTCTGCGTCGCCGTCACATTCACCTGGGCCTGCAACGTCACGTCGAAGAACACCGACTCACCAGGTTCGCCGCTGGCCGAGCCGACGACGATGGTGACCACGGGCACCGCGGTGGCGGTCGGTGTCGCGGTCGCGATCGGTGTCTGCGTCACGGTTGCTGACGCGGTCGCGGTGCGGGTGCGCGTCGGCGTCGCGGTCGGCGGCGAGGTGTTGGTCACCGTCGGGGTGGCGGTCGGCGGCGAGGTGTTGGTGACGGTGGCGGAGGGGCTCGCGGTCGCGGTTGGTGCCGCAGTCGCGGTGTCGGTCGGTGTCTGGCTCGGTGTGGCGGTCAGGCTGACCGTCGGAGTGGCCGTGGCGGTCGCCGTGGGTTGCGTCGCGCTCGGCGTGGTGGTCGGCGTCTCGCTCGGCGTCGCGCTGGTCGTCGGCGTGGTGGTGGATGTGGCGGTGAACGAGGCCGTCGCGGTCGCGCTGTTGGTCGCAGCCGCGGTGGCGCTGGCGGTGGCCGTCGCCGATGCTGTCGGCGGCGAGGTGCTGGTCGCGGTCGCCGTCGCTAGTGGGGTTCCGGTGATGGTGGCGGAGGCTGTAGCGGTGGCCGATGGCGGCGCGGTTGCGCTGGGCGTGGGGCTGTTGGTGGCGGTGGCCGGCGCCGTGTTCGTCGCCGTGGCGCTGCGCGTTGCCGTCGAGGGTGCGGTAGGCGAGGCCGTGGCCGTCGAGGGTGGCGTGGGCGACGCTGTTGCCGTCGAGGGCGGGGTGGGCGAGGCCGTCGCGGTGTTGGTGGCGACCGCGGCGGTGGTGGCGGTGGCCGTCGGCGTCGCGCTGGCGAGCGGCGTCGCCGTATTCGTCGGAGTCGCCCCGACGGCGACGGTGTTGAGCACGATGCCAGTCTGATTGGTGATCAAGGCGAAGATCCGACCGCCGCCGATGTCGAGGCCGAGGACGTCGGCGAAGAAGCCGCTGAACCCGTCGTAGGTGAGGATCGCGAAGGTGGTGCCGAGATCGGGTACGAACTGGTTGATCAAGCGGATCTCGAGCGTGCCGCCGAGCTGCGCGGCGCCGCTGACGAGCAGACGGTCGTACAGCGTCGGACTGGTGCCGCCGATCTCGATCACGAGTTGGCCGGCGCTGGTCTGCGTGTAGTCGCCGCTGATGGTCAGCGCGCCGGGCGAGGTGCCCGGCCGCAGCTCGCCGGCGTTGAGCACGTCGCCGACGATGGTGCCGACGCCTTCGAGCAGGCCGCCCGCGATGCTGAGGAGCGGCATCACGTCGAGGCCGCCACCGTTCAGGCGGGTGACGCCCGCGGTTTGCCGATAGCCGCTGTCGAATCGTACATTGCCGGCCAGCAGCTCGACCGTGCCGCTGTTTTCGAAGGCGACGCCTTCGAAGCGCGTCGTGCCCGTATTGCCGACGGCGGTCTTGCGCAGTGTGCCCTGGTTGATGAAGGCACCGTCGCCGAAGAAGCCCTGCTCGTCGTCACCGCCGTCGGTCTCCAGCAGGAACGTCGCCTGGTTGTCGATGATGGCGTCGTCGAGCATCTGGACCGTGTTCTCGTCGCCGCTCATCGTCGCGGTGCCACCGCTGAGGCGCAGCGTGCGGCTGTTGAGGCGCTTGTTGTCGTTGCCCAGCGCCAGGCCGGCGCGTGCGTCGAGCACGGCGTTGGGGACGGCGGTGCCTTCGAGCTCACCGCCCGTCCAACTGACCAGGCCGTTGACGATGAGGGTGTCCGAGCCGGTCAGCTCGCCGGCGGAGAGGGCCAGGCTGGTGAGCGTCGCGCTCTCCGTGGCGCTGCTGAAGTCGGCCGAGCCACCGCTGATCGACAGCGCGCCGACGGCGCTGACCGGACCGACGACGCTGACCAGGCCGCCGTCGATCTCGGTGCTGCCGGTGACGTTGTAGGTGCCGGAGATGGTGGTGACGCCGTCGGTGAAGCGCAGGGTGCCGCCTCCGGCGATGCCGCCCTCGGCTTCGATCTCATGGTCGCCGTCGGCGAACTCCAGGGTCGCGCCGGCGGCGGCGCTGTAGCTGCCGCCGCCGCTGACGTCGCCGCTGAGGATCAGGGTGGCGGCATCGACCTCCACGGTGCCCTCGTTCTCGAGATCCACTTCGATCACGGTGTCGCCGGTCCCGCCGCTCTTGCGGATCAGACCGTCGTTGCGCACCGTGCCGACGCCGAAGAAGCCCTGGCCGCTGAGATTGCCCCCGTCGAGGGAGAAATCGAGCGTCGCGTCGGCCCCGACGTCGAACCCCGCGCCGTTGCTCATCTGGATCGAGCTGTTGGAGTCCTGCATCGCGGCGACGCCGGCGGCGACGGTGACGGTGCGCAGGTCGAGCGTCTTGGCGGAGCCGGACAGGTCGATGCCCTGGTTGGCGGTGAAGGCCGCCTGGCCGGCGAGACCGCCGCCGGTCCAGGTCATCGGGCCATCGACGACGAAGGCGTTGCTGCCGGTGAGGACGCCGCCCTCCAGGGTCAGGGACGCGGGCGTGATCGTACCGCTGCTGCTGCTGAAGATCGCGGTGCCGAAGGTGACCAGCAGGTCGCCGACGCCGACGATCGGGCCGGTGAACGTGACCGTGCCGCCACCGATCTCGGTGGCGCCGCTGACGGAGTACGTGGCGGCAATCGTCGCCGTCGCGCGCAGGGCGACGCGACCGTTGCCGCTGATGGTCGAGGCGCTATCGAGATTGAAGCCGCCGGCGGCGAACTCCAGCGTGGCGAGCGGGTCGGCGACCTCGAACGTCCCATCGGTGGTGACGCCGCCGCCGGCGAGGGTCAGGGTGCCGGCGGTGACGTCGACGTCGCCGTTGTTGTTGAACGCGACGTTGACCAGCGTCTGGCCGGTGTTGGCCGGCAGGGTCTTCTGGAAGACGCCGTTGTTGACGAAGGCGCCGGTGCCGCTGAAGCCCTGCGTGCCGGACGCGCCGCCATCGCCGGTGATCGAGAACGTGGCGTTGTTGACGAACTGCGCGTTGTTCTGCATCGCCACCTGCGTGGTGGTGCCGCTCATCGCGCCGCTGCCGGCGTCGAAGCTGATGGTGCGCTGGTTGAGCGTCAGCGTGCCGCTGCTGCCGATCAGCGTGATGCCGCTCTTGGCGAACAGCGTGCCGGCGCCGGCCAGTTGGCCGCCGTTCCATACCACGAGGCCGTTCACGGTGAGATTACCGGCGCCCTGCAGGGTCCCGCCGGTCATCCTGAAGCCGGCGATGACCTCGTCGGTGGCGAGCGTCACCGTGCCGGTCTCGATCAGCACCGTGTCGCCTGGCTCCGGCTTGCCGGACGGCGACCAACTGCCGGCGTCAGTCCAGAGGCCAGTGCCGCCGAAGAATGTCTTCTCCACGGCCAACGCCGGCCCGGCGAGGGCGACTCCGACCACGAGTATTGCGAGCCCACCGAGGATCGCTCTGCGCACCATCACGCCCACCGCCTTTCCAGGGCGTCCGCCCTGTCCCGCGCGCAGCCGCGACGCCTGCCCGGGGCGGCGCGCAGAACTGACGCGGAAACCTTCTGTACGCTGCGTGTCGAAAGCGAGTCAAGGAACTGCCGCGCGCACCGCCGCCCGCGGCCGCGTGACAAACGATCGTTTGTCATTCGCCGGGTGACTCACTATGGTCAGCGGCCGGAGGAGATGGCGATGAGCGGGCGCTTCGCGGGCCGGACGGCCTATATCACCGGTGCGGCATCGGGCCTCGGGCGCGCGACCGCGCGGCTGTTCGCGGCCGAGGGCGCGGCGGTGTTCGCCGTCGACATCAACGGCGACGGCGTCGTCGACACCGTCAACGCCATCCGCGCCGAGGGTGGCAAGGCGTATGGCGGGGTGGTCGACATCGCCGATGCCGATTCCGTCGAGGGCTCGATCGAGTACATGGTCGGCGAGCTCGGCAGCTTGCAGATCCTGGTCAACGTCGCCGGCATCGGGCGCGCGGCGCGTTTCGAGGAGATCGACGAGCGCGAGTGGGCTCGCACCCTGACGGTCAACCTGACCGGCGCCTTCCACACCACCAAGGCGGCGCTGCCGCACCTGCTGGCGCAGCGCGGCGGCAACATCGTCAACGTCGCCTCGATCGCCGGGCTGCGCGGCCAGGCGTACTGTTCGGCGTACTGCGCCTCGAAGGCGGGGTTGATCAACTTCACCCGCTCGATCGCGCTCGAGTTCGCCACCCGCGGGCTGCGCGCCAACTGTGTCGCGCCGGCCGGCATCCACACCGAGCTGATCAGCCAGTTCGTGCCGCGCGAGGATTTCGAGGCGCAGCTGGTCGCGTACTACTCGCCGCCGCGCCCGGGCAAGCTGTTCAAACCCGAGGACGTCGCCACCTCGATCGCCTTCCTGGCCAGCAACGAGGCGAAGACGATCAACGGTGCGACGCTGGTGTGCGACGGCGGGACGCTGGCGTAGCGATGTTCATGAATCCACTGGAGGGCGCCGGGCCCTCGGCGCCGTGCTGGCGACGGCCACCCC
>JBOHWA010000204.1:0-12929 GCA_050735855.1 Binatia bacterium | reverse complement strand
GCAGCGCGGTGGCCGCCGGGCTGCCGGCGGCGACCGGCAGCAGATCGGCGACCGTCAGCACGGTGACCTCGGCATCAGGCGGCAGACCGGCGTGGCGCAGATCCGCCATGACGCCCTCGAGGTTGCGCTCCTCGTCAGCGGCGACCAGAACGCGGAGCCGCTTGCGGTTGCCACCCGTGGCCGCTGTCATGCGCGATACTCAACCGGTTGCGCGCGAGAATGCAATCCGTCCGGCGCGCGCGGCAGGGCCAGCGCGTCGGCCGCACCTGCCCCACTAGGTGGCGCGCGGCACCACAACCAACGCCGTGCACGTTGACGGCGCTGCCGCCGCGGCGGCGTCCTCTCGCGGCGCATCGGCCGCAGCCTGAGCGCTGCTCGCCAGGGTGGGCGGGGACGATTCCTCTCGTCCGCGCACGGTCAGCCGCCCGTCCAGACCTCGCCACGTCGCCCGACGCATCTCGCTGATCATGGCGAACTGCGTGAGCAACGCATGTGCCACGCGTGCGTCATATTCCGAGGCTCGATGGGGCGGCACGACTGGCGAGCGGCCCTCCTGTGGCTGCGACGAAACGCGGCGAGCGGTTCGCACGCGTAGCAGGCGGCGCCGGCAGCTGCGTCGACTGCGATCGGGTTCCCAGGAATCGGAAGGCGCTTGCGTGTGGGCAGGGCGGTGCGGGTGAAACGCGCCGGGCACGAACGCTGCTGTAGGCGGTGTGGCGGTGGGGGGCTTTGCCCAGAAATGAAAACGCAAACCACGGATTGAGCAGCCGATGACACGGATTTTCTGAGGGTACCCTCCGTGAAATCCGTCAAGCCGCGCAATCCGTGGTCGGCTTCTCGCTTTTATGGGCAAAGCCGCGGTGGGGCAGCCCGAGCGCTGCGATTGAGGAGAGGTGCATGGCCAAGCGAGTGCTGATCGTCGGCGGTGTGGCGGGCGGGGCGTCGTGTGCGGCGCGGTTGCGGCGCCTCGATGAACAGGCCGAGATCGTGCTGTTCGACCGCGGACCGCACGTCTCGTTCGCCAACTGCGGGCTGCCGTACTTCGTCGGCAACGTCATCGCCGAGCAGCGCAGCCTGTTGGTGGCCTCCGCCGAGCTCTTCCAGCAGCGCTTCAACATTGGAGTGCGGACGCGCCACGAGGTGACGGCGATCGATCGGGCGCGGGGCTCGATCCGCGTCCGCGGGCTCGATGAAGGCACCGAACGCGACGAGCCGTATGACGCCCTGGTCCTCTCGCCCGGCGCGGCACCGATCCGTCCGCCGTTGCCGGGCATCGACCTGCCCGGCATCTTCGCGGTGCGCACGATTCCGGACTCGCTGCGCATTCGCGGCTGGATCGAGGCGCGTCGTCCGCGGCGCGCCGTCGTGGTCGGGGGCGGCTTCATCGGCCTCGAGATGGCCGAGAACCTGGCGCGACGCGACCTGCAGGTGACGATTCTGGAGAAGTTGCCGCAGGTGATGCCGCCGCTCGACGCCGAGATGGCGTATCCCGTGCGCGAGCACCTCATCGAGCAGGGGGTGACGCTCTGTCTTGGCGACGGCCTGGCCGGCTTCGCAGCGGCGGCGGGAGGCGGGTTGACGGTGCGGACCGAGTCGGGCGCCAGTCTCGATGCCGACCTCGTCATCCTCTCGATCGGCGTCCGCCCGGAAACCGGACTGGCGCAGGCGGCGGGGTTGCCGCTCGGGCCGCGCGGCGGCATCGCCGTCGACGCCGAGATGCGCACCGCCGACCCGCACATCTGGGCGGTGGGCGATGCGATCGAGGTGACCGATCTGCTGACCGGCCAGGAGACCATCGTGCCGCTGGCCGGGCCGGCGAACCGCCAGGGGCGCGTCGCCGCGGCGTCGATCTGCGGCCGTGCGCCCGCCTTTCGCGGCGTGCAGGCGACGGCGGTGGTCGGCGTCTTCGGCCTGACCGTCGCCACCACCGGGGCGAGCGAGAAGGGGCTGCGGCGGGCCGGCATCACCGACTTCCAGAAGGTCTACCTGCATCCTGGCCACCACGCCGGCTACTATCCGGGCGCCAGGCCGATCCATCTGAAGCTGCCTTTTGCCGTGCCGGACGGACGCGTCCTCGGCGCCCAGGCGGTCGGCCTGGAGGGCATCGACAAGCGCATCGACGTCATTGCCATGGCCATCCAGATGGGCGCGACGGTGCACGACCTGGCAGAGGCGGAGCTCTGCTACGCGCCGCAGTTCGGCGGAGCCAAGGATCCGGTGAACCTGGCGGGCATGGTGGCGGTCAACCACCTCGACGGCCTGATGCCGCTCGGCGACTGGAACGGGCTCGGCAGCGGCGCGCTGGTGGTCGACGTGCGCGAGCCCGACGAATACCGCGCCGGCCACGTCCCGGGCGCGCAGAACCTGCCCCTCTCGCAACTGCGCGTGCGCGGCGCCGAGCTGCCGCGCGCGCGCCCGCTGCTGCTCTATTGCGGCGTCGGCCAGCGCGCGTACTACGCGACGCGCTATCTCTGCCAGCAGGGCTACGCCGCTGCCAATCTCTCGGGTGGCTACGCGACCTATCTCGCGCTGCGCGGTGCCGGTCTGCTGCCGGCCTGAGGGGCGCCCGTCGCCAGTCTGCGCCGGTGGGCGCGGTGTAGAAGGATGGCGACGACGGTACTGCTGACGAAGTAGCCGACGGCGGCGAAGAAGAAGAGATACGGCCGCCAGCCGTCGGACGCCGCGGCGCCATCGCGGGCGCGCGCGAGGGCGGCGCCGAGCTCGTCTGGCGAGGGGGCGATGCCGTAGACCATCGCCACGGCACGGCGCTCGGCATCGAGCACGGTGACCAGGTTGGGGTGCTCGAAGTGCCCGCCGTCGAGCTCGATGGTGCGAAAGTCGAGGCTGCGCAGGGTGCGCTGCAGGGCGGCGCGGTCGGTGGCGCGCACCGTCGCCCAGTCGGGCGGCAGCTGCATGCGGGTGCGGAACTCGGCCAACGAGGCGTCGGTTTCATGCGGGTCGAAGGAGAGACTGATCACCCGGTAGCTGCCGGCGTCGAGCTCGGCGCGCCGCAACGCGGCGGCGAGCCCGGCGGTGATCGCCGAGCAGGTGCTCTGGCACTGGGTGTAGATCGGCGAGATCAACCAGGGGCGCGGGTCGTCGGCGGGCTTCGGCACGGGACGCCCCTGCTCGTCGACGAAGCCGTCGAAGGGAATCGCGCGCCCGATCACCAGGTCGGGGTCCGGCGGCAACAAGGTGGCCGCCGGTGCGGCGACGGCCATCAGGAGCAGCGCGAGGGCGATGGCGACCGTGCGCCGGCGAGCGGCCGCGTGGGTCATGGCAGCGGCATCGGGCTGGCCGGCCCGTAGGCCGGGACGGCCTGGGTCGGGCCGGTGACGATCGAGTAGATCGGCGGCACGTAGGCGATGATCAGCAGCACGACGGCGGCGACCACCCACGGGGTGAAGTTGCGCACCGCGCCGAGCGGCTCGTCCAGGTAGGGCTCCGATTCCGGCAGGGCGAGGGCCGGCACGGCCGTGCGGCGGCCGCACAGCGTGGCGAAGAAGACGGTGAAGAAGGCGAGCATGGCCAGGCCCATGACGACGCCGCCGACCGCCCCGAGGCGCGACCAGACCGCCCACGCCGGCTGGAACAGCGGCGAGTTCGGGTCGGCGTAGGTGAGGCCGAGATTGGTGCGCCGCGGCTCGCCGAGCAGGCCGGCGACCGACAGCCCGGTGGAGAACAGCGCGACGCCGATCAGCCACAGGTACGGCACCCAGAGGTTGAGCCGCGGCAGGCGCACGCGCGTGCCGGTCAGCTGCGCCACCAGGAAGAGGCTCATGCCGATGAAGCTGAGGAACACCGGCCCGCCGACGGTGGTGTGGAAGTGGGCCGGGATCCACGACGTGTTGTGCACCAGGTTGTTCATCGAGGCGGAGGCATTGATGATCCCGGTGATGCCGCCGAAGAAGAAGAGGATCAGCCCGGCCATGAAGTAGGCCACCAGGTAGCGCTCGGGGTCGGCCCAGGGCAGCTTGCTCCACCAACCGAACAGCCCGCGCCCGCCGCGCGCGCGACCGGCGTGCTCGAGTGACGCGGCGAGGGTGAAGGCGGTCATGAAGCTCGGGATGGCGACCATGAACGTGAGCAGGGCGTGGAACCACTTGAAGCTGCCCTCGATGCCCGGGTCGGCGAACTGGTGGTGCAGCCCGACCGGGCAGGAGAAGAGGATGAAGAGCATGAAGGCGAGGCGGCTGGCGCGGTCGGAGTAGAGCTTGCCGCCGGCCAGCACCGGCAGCATCACGTAGAACATCACGTAGGCGGGCAGCAGCCAGAAGTAGACCAGCGGGTGGCCGAAGAACCAGAACAGCGTGCGGGCCAGGACCACGTCGACGGTCGCGGTCAGACCGAGCGACCACGGGATCAGCATGATCACCACTTCGTAGGCGAGCGGCAGCGTGGCCATCAGCCAGACGGTGAAGGTCGTCAGCATGCCGACCACGGCGAGCGGCGTCGCCACGCCCGGATGGGCACGGCGCCAGGCGAGATAGGCGGCGATCCACTGGAGGAAGGGGATCCACGAGCCGACCACCAGCAGCGCGGCGCCGATGTAGAAGACCGGGCTGGCGCGCAGTGGCGGGTAGAACGTGTAGAGCACCGAGGCGCCGCCGAGCAGGATCGCCGCCGCCGCCATCAGCGTCCCGACCAGCATCATGCCGGCGGCCAGCCAGGTGACGCCGGCCTGGAAGCGACAGCGCAGGAAGTACGCGACGACGCAATAGCCAAAGGCGACCTCGAAGAAGGTGGTGAAGACCAGCGCATTGATCACGCCGTGCAGGGTCAGCCCCTGGTAGTACTCCAGACCGAGGACCGCCGGGGCCTGGATGATGCCGGCGCGGTAGAGCGTCTGCATGACGCCGTGGTAGCCGCCGAGGATCAGCAGCACGGCGGGGATGATCAGCATGCCCAGCGTCACCACGCGGGTGGTGCGGTCGAGGGTCAGGGGCTCGCGGGGCACGGCATTCGACATGGGGACCTCGGCAGTCTGGGCGACGGCGCGGCGCGGCGTCACAGCGTCTTCACGTAGTCTACCAGCGCGTTCACCTCGGCGTCGGTCAGCGGCAGCGGCGGCATCACCGGCGGGAACCCCTTGATCAGCGACGCCGCCGGCAGGCGGATCTGCTCCGCGATGAAGGCCTCGTCGACGCTGTGGTGCGAGCCGTCCGCGAGCTCCTCGCGGCGGCCGAGCAGGCCCTGCAGGGTCGGCCCGACGCCGGGCGTGCCGTCGATGGAGTGACAGGCGATGCATCCCTTCTGCACGAAGAGCTGCTGGCCCCCCACGGCCACCGCGCCGGGCGCCGCCGCCGCGGCTGCCGGCAGGGCGCCGACGACGATGCGGCCGGCCATCGCCTGGTGGCCGGCGCCGCAGTACTCGTGGCAGATCATCGTGTACGTGCCCGGGGTGTCGAAGCGCACGCGGGCGGCGTTGATCGAGCCGGGCACCGCCATCAGGTTCACGTTGGTGTGCTCGATGTAGAGGCCGTGCGTGACGTCCGCCGCGCTGAGATAGAGGTCGACATCGGCACCGGTCGGCAGGTGGATCTCGGGCGGGTCGAAGCCCCACATGCGGGCGACGACGTGGACCTCGTAGTGGTCATCCCCCTTGTCGATCACCCGCCCGGCGGTGAACGGAGCGACATCCGTGACGCAGGTGGGCACGTCGATGCCAAGCCCGCCGGCGGCGTAGACGAGGGCGACGAAGAAGACGACCATGAGGGCGCCGGCGGCGCCGACAGCCAGCTGCTCATGCCGCTCCATCCGTGCTCAGCTGCGGGCGACGAGCAGCGCATACATACCGAACCAGATCGCCAGGTAGCAGATGAACATAGTGACCAGGAACGCGATCGCCCCGCTGGGCACGAATCGCTCGGCCTCTCTCCCTGTCTCGGTCATGACGCACCTCTCTGCGCCGCGCCGCTCGGGCGCGGGCGCGGCTACTTCGCCGGCCCGAGCCCGCGCACCATGGCGCGCAGCGCCTTGATCACGTCGGGCTTGCTGGCGAGATCCGGATTGCCGGGCATCAATGGGCTCATGCCCACCGATGGCCCGCCGCTGAGGATGATCTTCTCGATGTGGGCGTCGGTCACCGACGTCTGCCACGCGGCATCGCCGAGATCGCGCGGCTTGGGCGTCAGCGCCGCGCTCGCCGGGCCATCGCCCTTGCCGGCGGTACCGTGACAGGTGACGCAGCGCGACTTGAAGATCTCCTGCGCCTCACCGCCAGCGGCCGGCGGAATGATGTCCGCCGCCACCGCTGCCTGAGCCAGGCTCAGGGCAATGGCCAGCAGACCGCCGGCGGTGAGTCGGGTGGGGGCGGCGCGCCGTCGGCTGCGCCTCGATCGCGTCGTTACATTCGCTTCGCTTCGCGTCGGCATGCCCGAAGCACTGTGCAAGGCGCGCTCCACGCGTAGGTGAATCCCGGCCAGCGGCCATTCGGCGCGCCCGATCCCAGCCCTGCGGACGGCGCTTCCCACGCCTGCGAATGGGAATGGGCTGCCGGGCTCGGCCGCGCCGAGTCAGGCGCCGCGGGCCGTGTCGGCGGCGGCGGCGATGCCGAGCTCGTCGATCTTGCGATAGAGCGACGAGAGGGACATGCCGAGTTGCTCGGCGGCGACGCGCTTGTCGTGGTTGTTGCGGGCGAGGACGGACTGGATGTGCGCGCGTTCGTAGGCGCGCAGGGCCTCGCGCAGGTTGTCGCCGACCGCCTGGGGGAGGGAGGGGTCGGCGCGCAGGGCGCGCGGCAGGTCGGCCGCGGTCAGCCAGTCGCCGTCGCCGAGGATCATGGAGTGCTCGATGACGTTGTCGAGCTCGCGCACGTTGCCTTTCCAGGGCAGCGACATGCAGAGCTTGAGCAGGGCGGCGTCGACGCCCTTGAAGTGGCGCTTGAGCTCGCGGTTGTGCAGCCGGATGAAGTGGTCGATGAGCGGCGGGATGTCCTCGCGGCGCTCGCGCAGCGGCGGGATCTCGATGCCGAACACGTTCAGCCGGTAGTACAGGTCGTCGCGGAAGCGCCCGGCCTCGACCTCGCGGCGCAGCTCGCGATTGGTGGCGGCGATGATGCGCACGTCGGCCTTCAGCGGCGTGGTGGCGCCGAGCGGCAGCACTTCCTTGGTCTCGATGGCGCGCAGCAGCTTGACCTGCAGGCCGAGCGGCAGGTCGCCGATCTCGTCGAGGAAGATCGTGCCGCGCCGGGCGCGCTGGAAGAGCCCCTCCTGGTTGGCCACGGCGCCGGTGAAGGCGCCGCGCAGGTGGCCGAAGAGCTGACTCTCGAGCAGGGTCTCCGGGATGGCGCCGCAGTTGATCGGCAGGAAGATGGCGTCGCGCCGCTCGCTGAAGTGATGGATGGCGCGCGCCACCACCTCCTTGCCGACGCCGCTCTCGCCGGTGATCAACACGGTGCTGGGCATCGGCGCGACGCGCTTGATCAGCATCATCACCTCGCGCATCGGCGAGGATTGTCCGACCAGGTTGTCGAAATCCCATTGGCGTTCGACCTGGCTGCGCAGGAACTGGCGTTCCCAGGCGAGCTGCCGGTGCTCCATCAGGGCCTCGATCTTGTGCAGCAGGTCCTCGAAGATCACCGGCTTGAGCAGATAGTCCTGGGCGCCGCCGCGCAGGGCCTCGACCGCGGTGTCGACCGTGGCGTGGGCCGTCATCAGCAGCACGAGCGCCTGCGGCGCGATCTCGCGCGCCCGATGCAGCACCGTCATGCCGTCGGCGCCGGGCATGCGCAGGTCGCTGATGACGACGTCGAACTCCCGCGTCCCCAGCGCGGCGAGCGCCGCGTCGCCGGTGGCGGTCGACACGACCTCATAGCCTTCCTCGCGCAGGACCTGGGTCAGGCTGTCGCGGACGCCGTCCTCGTCTTCCGCGATGAGGACGCTGCCGCGGGCCCCGCCGTCGCCGGTCACCATCGCCGGATCGTATGGAACACCCGCCGGGGGCGCAACGCCGCTCACGGCTGCCGCCCTGCTGCCGCTGGGCTCGCCGCCAGGAGCTGAGCGAGGCTGCGCAGGCAGTCGCTCTCGCTGAGCAGGCCGACGAGCCGCTCGCCCTCGAGCACCGGCAGGCAGCCGATGCCGTGGCTCAACATTTCCTGGACGGCGCGGGCGAGGCTCCAATAGGGCGCCGCCGTGCGCACCGGCGTGGTCATGACCTCTTCGACGCGGATCTTCGCCAGCCATTCCCGCTCCGCCGCGGGGCGCAGCGTCAGCGCCGACGAGATCGCGGCGCGGAACAGGTCGCGCTGCGAGACGATCCCGACCAGACGGTCTCCGGCCATCACCGGCATGTGGCGGATACGGCCCAGCCGCATGATGTCGCTTGCCAGGTCGAGGTGCTCGCCGACCGCCAGGGTGACGATCTCGGCACTCATTCCATCGGATACCCGCATGCCCGCGTCAGCCATGTTCCCGGGGAATCCAACTTGCGTGCCGTGGCCCACCGGCGCCGCTGGGCGCGCGGTTGGCGCCCTGGAGGAGGGCGGCCTTCCCAACCGTGCGAACCTGAGACCACGGCGCCACCGATTCGTGCGGCGCGCGCCTCCCCCCTGAGGTGTTGCGGCCCAGCGTTGCAGCAGGTATCCGCAACGCCGGCATGAACGCGTGGCGCGGAGAGCGGGCGTGAGCAAGCGCCCCAGGCGACCGAAGGACGCTGCCGGCATCCCGCTGCGCGCCCTGCAGGTGACGGACGCGCGCTGGCGGGCGGTCCTGATCGCCGCGCGGGATGCGATCGTGGCGATCGACGACGACTCGCGCATCACGCTCTTCAACCCGGCGGCCGAGCGGCTCTTCGGCTACACCGCCGCCGAGATCATCGGCCACGACGTGAGCGAGTTGATGCCGCAGCCGTACCGCGGCGAGCACGCCGACTATCTCGAGCGCTACCGCCGCACCGGCGAGCCGCACGCCATCGGCCGCGTCCGTCTCGTCCAGGGGCAGCGCAGGGACGGCGGGATCTTTCCGCTCGAGCTGTCGGTGTCGGAGGCGCGCCTCGGCGAGGAGGTGTACTACACCGCCATCCTGCGCGACGTCAGCGACCGCCTCGCCGCCCAGGCGGCGTTGGACGAGCTGCGCCGCGTCGACCAGCAGCGCGGCCGTCTGGCCGACATCGGGGCGATCACCGCCAAGATCGTCCACGATCTCGGCAACCCACTGGCGGCCTTGTCGATGCAGGCCCAGCTCCTCCTGCGCCGCGCCCGGCGCGGCGACTTCCAGCCGGTGGCGCCGGTGCAGCAGCCGGCCGAGCAGATCGTCAGCACGCTCAAGCGGCTGGAGAGCCTGGTGCACGAATTCACCGACTTCGCACGCGAGCAGAACCTCGACCTGCGCGACATCGAGATCGCCGCGTTCCTCGGCTCCTGCGTCGATCTCTGGCAGGCGCTGAGCTACGATCGTGGCATCGCGCTGCGGCTCGATCCCTGTGCCGGGCTGCCGCACCTGCACGCCGACGAGGTCGTCCTGCGCCGCGTGCTCGACAACCTGATCAAGAACGCCATCGAAGCCATCGCCGAGCCACCCGGCGAGGTGGTGGTCTCCGCCCAGGTGGTGTCGCCCGGTCGCATCGCCGTCTCGGTGGCGGACTCCGGCGCCGGCGTCCCGGACGGTCTCGATGTCTTCCGCCTGTTCGAAACCACCAAGGCGGATGGCACGGGCATCGGGTTGGCGGTGGCCCGGCAACTCGTGGCGGCGCACGGCGGGATCATCGACCACGCGCCGCATACGCCGCGCGGCACGGTGTTTCGCGTCGAATTGCCGCTCGCGGGGCCCGCCACCGGAAAACAGTATGGTCTTGTTGATTGACCGCGACGACGACTTTCGCCAGGCCCTGGTGTCGAGTCTCACCGACGACGGTCATTCCGTGCGCGCCTTCGGCCGCCCCGCCGACGTGCCGCCCTTCGCCTCGTTCGAGGGCGTGACGATGCTGGTCCTCGACTACGCGGTCGACGGCGACGACGGTCTGGCGCTCGCCGATCGCTTTCACCGCGTCCACCCCGACGTCCCGGTCGTGATGGTCGCGGCCTACGTGAGCCGGCATCTGGAGGCCGAGGCCGGCGCGCGCGACTTCATGACCCTGCGGCGCAAGCCGGTCGACTACGAGGACCTGGCCCGCCTGCTGCCGCCGCGCCACTAGGCGTCGCACCCCGACAGGGCGGCGTTGACGGCGCCGACCAACTCGGTGATCGCGACCCGTTGGTCGCCGTTGCGATCCAGCCCTGCGCAACCGGCCAACGGTTGGTTGCCGAGCGCGATGGCGACGGCGTGGATCAGATCGGCGATGCTGACCACGCCGTCGCCGCCGCAGTCTCCGGCGCACACCGGGGCGACGTTGACGACGACGCGCCCGAGGTTGCCGTCGGTCGATCCGTCGGAGGCCGTGAAGGTGAAGGCATCGTCACCGATGTAGCCCTCGTCGGGAAAGTAGCGGGCGGTGCGGCCGCTCAGGCCGACGGTGCCGTGTCCGGCCTGGGCGACGATGCGCAGACTGAGATCGTCGCCGTCGGCGTCGTGGGCGCCGAGCGCGACATCGACCGGCGCGGCGCGGCTGACGGCGTTGCCGTCGTCGACCACGGGGGCGTGGTTGGGATTCGCCTCTTCGCCGTCGGGGCCCAGGTGGCACGTGAAGCAGCCGACCTGGAAGCCGCGCCAGAAGTGTTTGCGGCCGAAGTCGGTGTCGAACGTCCGCTCGCCCTTGACGCGCGACAGCACCGTGCCGCGATAGTCCGTGCCGTGGCAGGCGCGGCAGCGCTGCGCCCCGCCTTCCTCGGCGGCGTCGGGGTGGCGCTCGACCCAGACCGCGCCGACCGGATGCATACCGTGCGGTCCGCCGTCGACGGTCAGCGGTGCGCTGGCGTGGCAGGCGGTGCACTCGACCAGCACGCCGGCGTGGCCCTGGATCTGTTCGCTCTGCAGGTTGTCGTTGGCCTGCGTGCTCGGATACTCGGCGTGCGTCGCGCCGTGGCAGGCCTCGCATTGCAGGCCGCCGTGGCCGGTGGAGAACCGGTACAGCGACTTGCCGGGCAGCGGTACGTCGGGGGTGGTGGCGAAGGTGTCATCGACGGGCAGGCGCAGCGTGCCGTCGGCTTCGAAGACTGTCGTGTAGCGCAGCTGTCCGTTGTTGTGCAGCGCGGTGCCGGTATGGCAACTCTGGCACACCGGCTCGTCGAGCCAGCCGGTGCGTTCGGGCTTGGCGACGTCGACCATGCGCCCGTGGCAGCTCTGGCACTGCATGGCGAGGCTGCCGTCGGCGGCGACCGCGCCGCCCATGGCGCCGCGCAGGCAGCGGGTGATCGAGCCGGGATGACAGCGGTAGCAGGCGCTGCGGTTGTCGGCCGCATCGAGCGCCATGCCGGTGAGCGGGTCGGCGACCCCGGCCATGCGGTGATGGATGGCCCGGGTCAGCGACGAGACGCCGGCGACGCCGCTGCCGGGCAGGGCCTCGGAGGCGTGGCAGCGGGCGCAGAGAATCGGTCCGCGGGCGTCGAGCGTCGCGGTCAGACCGCCCGGCTCGTACCCCGCGGCGCTCAGCGCGGCGTCGAAGGCTGGCGTGCCGATATGAAAGTCGTCGTGCAGGAGCAGGATGTTGAGCCGCACGTCGCGCTCCGGATCGGGGTCGTTCACCCAACCGTTGAACGGCTGGGCGGCCGGGCTGCCGCCCGAGCTGTGGCAGGCCTTGCAGTTGAGCTCGTCGGAGACCGGCAGCACGACGTCGGTGCGCGCCAGCTCGGCGCCGCCGGCATCGCGCGCCACCAGCCGCATCAGCGGGTAGCTGTTCTTGCCGCCGGCGTCGTCGATCGGTGTGATGGGGATGCCCGCGGCGATGAACCAGCCGTTGGCGGCATCGTACGGCATGGGCTGCGGCGCATTGGCCGTGCCGGGCATGGCGGATCCAGCGAGGCCGACGTCGAGCTCCGGCGCGACACCGAAGAGTGCCAGCACATGTTGCCAGAAGTTCGTCTTGCCGATCGACGAACGGTTGATCGAGCCGCTCGGGTCGGCCGTCGCGGCGTAGGTGACGGTGATGCCGGCCGGGTCCTGCACCAGCCGGCCGCTGGGATCGATCAGCTGTGCCTGCAGGGTGTTGTACGGCGGCAGCAGCGCGAAGACGCCGTAGTCGGGATCCATGCAGTGCATCCCGAGGTTGTTCCAACCGATCAGCGTCCACTCCTCCGCCCCCCAGACCGGAGCGGCGATCATGATGGCGGCGACGGCCAGCAGGAGTGTCCATCCCCGCGAGCCCGGGCGCGCGCCAGGTGCCGAAGCGTTCATGGGGTCTCCACCTGGTTGAGGTAGGCGAGAATCTGGCTGAGCTCCGCCGTGGTCAGCAGGGCGGTGGTGTGCGGCATCGCCGGCTGGTGGTCGCGCAGCATGTGCCAGACGTCGCGGCGCAGCAGCTCCGGATCGCGGCGGGCGAAGTAGGCGCGGTCGAAGATCACCGTCGGCGGGGCCTGCGACTCGCCGAAGCTGCCGCGGCCGAGGCCGTGCTCGCCATGGCAGCTGGCGCAGTACTGCGCGTAGGTGGTGTAGCTTGGCGAGAGCAGGCGGACGAAGGTGGCGACGTCGCTGGCTTGCGTCTCGGTCAGGCGCGGCGTCAGCCCCGGCATGCCGGCGCGGCCGTGGCGGACCGCGGTGAGGAACGCGGCGTCGCTGGTGGCCTGGTGGAACGCCGCCGCGCTCAGATCGCGCGGCGGCTTCACCCCCGGCGGGAGCGACGCGCCGTCGGGCCTGCCGAAGGCCCCGTGACAGGGAGCGCAGCGCGCGCTGAAGATCGGCTCGCCGGCATCCCACGCATGCCAGTCGACCTCCGGCAGCCGATGCAGAAAGGCGACTAGGGCCTCGGTGTCGGCGGCCCGGGCACGCAACGGCTCGATGTCGACGGCCAGCGGCGCCGCCTGTGGACCGTTCAGCTTTGCGGCGAGCTCGCCCGGCGAG
>JBOHWA010000203.1:0-6039 GCA_050735855.1 Binatia bacterium | reverse complement strand
GCCCGTCGTCACCCGCGGCGTCGACGCTGAAGCGCACCGGCGCGACCGCGTCGTGCAGGCGCCCGGCGGCGCGCTCGCTCGCCATCTGGCGCAGATAGAAGAACGAGAACGCCGAGCGGGCGATCGGCTGCAGCGCGCTGGCGCCCGAGTGGTGCAGTTCCCGGCGCTGGTGGTCGACATGGGTGCGCTCCTGGCGCCCGCCGGCCTCGAGCAGCGCCAGGGCCTCGGCGTAGACCGGCCGGTACGCCGGCGGCAGCGCGGCGATGCGCTGGCGGGCGCGCTGCAGCGCCGCCTCCTCGCCGGCGCCCCAGGTGATGCGGCCGCGGCGGCGGCTCGGGTTGGCGCCCTGCAGCACCCGTTCGACGAAACGGTCGCGGCGCGCGGCGAGATCCTCGTGCGGCACCACCTCGTCGACCAGCCCGCGCGCGCAGGCACGCTCGGCGTCCCAGCGTTCGCCCCACAGCAACAAGTCGATGGCGTCGGCCAGGCCGACCGCCTCGGGCAGATTCCACGTGCTGCCGAACAACGGGAGGAACAGGTAGTCGTTCAACTCGGTCATGTAGAACTGCGTCTCCCACGTATCCGCGGCGAGACGGAAGTCGCACTGCAGCGCGAGCTCCACGCCGCAGCCGAAGCAGCTGCCCTGCACCATCGCGATGGTCGGCACCGGCGCCTCGCGCACGGCGCGGTAGGCGGCCCAGGGCGGCGCGCTGGCGCGCTCGACGTCCGCCTGGTTCTGCGCGGCGTGCGCCAGCAGCAGGCCGACGCCGTTGATGAAGCTGTTCGGCTTGGCCGTCTCGAAGACGATGGCGCGCGTCGTCGCCGGCGTCACCGGCGCGAGGATCTCGACCAGCTGATGCGCCGTGGCGTGATTGAAGATGTTGATCCCCGAGCCCGGCGTGTCGAGGGTCAGGGTCATCACGCCGTCGTGCGTGGCGACGTCGAACGGCATCAGCCCGGCTCGGCCAGCATGGCGAGCAGATAGTCGACCAGCGAATCGACCGTCAGCTCGCTCGGGCTGTGCGCCTCGGCGATCCAGTCGTTGAGCAGCAGGACATCGTCGAACTCCTCCTCCAGCGCGATGGTCAGGCTCGCCATGTTGGTGGAGTCGAGGCCGAGATCGTCGACCAGATGGTCGCCGCCGCGCACCGCGTCGTGGTTGTCGGCGAGCACGCTGGCCAGGGCGCTGCGCACCTTCGACAATACGATCTCGCGGTTCAGCATCGACAGCTCACCCCAGCTTCTCGAGACGCGCGCCCTCACCCTCAGGTGGCGGCGCGGCGCTCGGCATACACCTTGCCGCCCCCGGACGCGACGATGGTGACCGCGCGGCGCACCGGGCGCGCGGCGTGGGCGACCGGCGCGAAGCGGAAAGCGCGCAGCAGCGTGCCGAGGACGACCTGCATCTCGAGCAGCGCGAAGGACATGCCCATGCAGTGGCGCACGCCGCCGCCGAAGGGGAAGTAGACGTACGGCGAGTAGCGGCGCTCGACGAACCGTTCGGGCTGGAAGGCGTGCGGATCGGCGAAGGCATCCGGCCGCCGATGCGCCAGGTAGGCGCACGGGGTGACGAAGACGCCGGCCGGCACGGTCTGCTGGCGCAGGCGGAAGGGGCGCTGCAGCTCGCGCGACACCACCGGGATGACCGGCCGGACGCGCAGGGTCTCGAGGCAGGCGGCCTGCAGGTAGGGGAGCGTGGCGAGTTGCTCGTCGGGCACGGCGCGGCGCGAATCGTCGAGCTCGCGCAGCAGCGTCGCCAGTGCGCCGGGGTTCTCCAGCAGGGACAGCAGCGCCCAGGTGATCGAGCTGGCGGTGGTCTCGTGCCCGGCGAGGATCATGGTGACCAGCTGGTCGCGGATCTCCTCGTCCGACAACCCGCCGCCCGCCTCGTCGTGTGCCGCCAGCATCGCCGACGGCATGTCGTCGCCGCCGGCCGTGTGGCGGCGGCGCTCGATGTGCGTCTGCAGGGCGTCGTTGAGGGCGTCGCGCGCGGCACGGAAGCGCGCCAGCAGGCGCGGCTCGGTCGACGCGTCGTCGAAGGTGGCGTTGGTCCCGACCAGGAGCATGACGTCGTGGATGAGCCGGCTGAAGCGATCGCTCTCCGCCTCGGGCAGGCCGAGGACGACGCGCAGGATGACCTCGCGCGAGATATCGAGCGCCGTGCGCTGCAAGCTCACCGTCGCACCGCCGTTCCACTGCGCCGTCCAGCGGCGCGTCGCCTCGGTCACGACGCCGGCGTAGCGCTGGATGCGCTCGGCCAGGAAGGCCGGCTGCAGGAGCGCGCGCTGCTCGAGGTGGCGGTCGCCGTCGGCGAGCAGCAGCGAATGGCGCCCGAGGATGGGCTCGAGCAGGGCGTTGCCGCGCCCGGCGTGCAGGGCGCGGCGGTCGCCGGTGAAGACGCGTTTCACATCGTCCGGGTGCGCCACGATCACGTGCGTGCCGAAGCGCGCGAAGTTGAGCGTGAACGTGTCGCCGTGCGCGGCGGCGCACTCGTCGAGAAACGACAGCGGGCGGGCGAACCAGCGGAAGGTCGTCTCGGCCGCCGAGAGACTCGGTCCGTCGGGCAGCGGCGTGGCAGCGGGTTGGGCGGTCATACGCGGTGGCGAGTCGGACCGAGATCGGCCGCCCGCACCCGACAGGGGCGCGATCTGCGGGGCCCGCGCGGCTCCATAACCTCAACCATCAACGGAACTTAGACCTTTCAACGTCATCCCGCGGGCGGCTGGCGGAAGTCAAGCAGGGAGTCCTCGGACGGGCGGCCGCTGGCCTAGGCGCGGCGCGGGGCAGGCGGCGGGCTGACCGCCGCGCCGGCGACCGCCAGCGGCGACCCGGGCGATGGCAGGCGCGCCTTCATGGCGTCGAACGTGTCGAGGTAGGCGGCGTGGTTGGTGCCCATCAGGCGGTCCCAATAGTTGAAGCAGAGGCCGTAGTTACAGTCGAACTGGCTGTGGTGCATGTTGTGGTGGGTCGAGGTGTTGTACCAGCCGAAGAGGCGGTGCCGGGCGAAGCCGGGCGGGTAGAACTCGTAGCCCAGGTGGCCGACGATGCCGAAGCCGAAGATGAACAGCCCGACGGCGCCGAGCGCCAGCGGGTGCATCGGCACGAAGACGGCGAGCAGCAGGAAGTAGGCGTTGCCCATGAACGTCTCGATCGGGTGGTGGGCGAAGGTGGCGAAGGCCGTCGGGTTGGTCACCCGGTGGTGGATGGCGTGCGCGTGGCGGAAGAGCCACGGGGTGTGCAGCAGGCGGTGCTGCCAGTAGAACCAGGCGTCGTAGCCGGCGATGCCGAGCAGGACCGAGAAGGCCAGGTACGCCCACCCGTGCGCGTCGATATCCAGGTACAGGCTCGTCCGCCCATCGCGGATGAGCCGGTAGAGCAACAGCGTCGCCAGGCCGGTGCAGAGGGTGTTCGACATCGACCAGCGGATCTCGTGGCCGACCTCGCGCAGCGAGGGAAACGTCTGCTGGATGCGATAGACCATCCAGCGGCGCCGCAGCCAGACGTGCAGCAGCAGATAGAGCCCGCCGCCGATGGCGAAATAGCGCAGGCAGAAGCCGGCGCAGTAGCGCACGTAGGCAGCCAGGTCCGGTTGGAGGAATTCGTCGATCGCCATCGGCGGAGTGGTTCAGCCCAGGTCGAGCGTCTCGCTGCGCAGCATCGTATAGAACTCTCGTGCGTAGTGGATCTGGTGCACCGACGCGTCGGTGAAGTGCAGCTCGTCCCAGTCGATCTCGCCGTCCATACGCCGTTGCAGCCCCGCCGAGCGGTAGGTGTACCGCATGTCGTAGCGCGGCGGCTCGCCCCATTGGAAGACCTGATCGTCGGAGCGCGAGAAGTCGAAGTAGAAGCGCTGCTCCTGGGCGCCCTGCAGGACATAGGCGATGACGTGCCGGCGCACCCCGGGCAGCTGGGCGCGGGTGGCGCGCCAGCGGGCGAGGAGATAGTCGCGGAAGCGCTCGACGAGATCGGGGCGCACGACCGACTCGCGCGGCGAGCGCGCCGTCACCCAGTCCTGCACGCGGTCGGCGTAGGCGGCGATGGCGGCCAGCTCCGCCTCGCGGTCGAGCAGCGGGCAGACGCGCCGCAGGGCACCGTCGGCGCCGATGCGGTCGCCGGGGCCCATGACCTCGGCCGCCCAGCCGCGCGCCCGCAGGCGGTGCACCATCTCGCTGGCGGAGTTGAAGGCGACGTTCTTCCACAGCGCCTCGGCGCGCAGGAAGCGCAGGCCGCTGGCGAACGGGACGGTCAGGCGCGGCGCCAGCAGCGCGACGGCGTCGCGGCACTCGCGGTAGCGCGTCTCGCCGGACTCGGCGAGCAGGCGCGCCTTCTCCTCTGCCGCGAGCTCGAAGCTGATCGGGAAGAACGAGGCCGGCGAGTAGCCGAGGAAGGCGTAGTCGACGTCGAAGTGCTCGCGCACCCAGACGTACTTCGCCGCACCGAGCACGCAGTCGTTGTTCTCGAACAGCGTGAAGGCGGGGGCGCGGATGACCGCCGACGAATCATAGGCCGCGCTCTCCTCGAAGTCGTGCTCGACGACGGCGAGCTCGAATTCGGTCCCGGCGATCGGCGTCGGCTGCTGGAACGGCACCTCGACGACGCGAAAGCCGAGGGCGCGGATCGCATCGCGGAAGCCCTTGCGCCGGTACTCGCCGATGTAGATCGGCGTGTCGCGCGAGAAGTGCTCGAGCGTCGGCGCGTTGAAGTGGTCGGGATGGACGTGCGAGATGTAGATCGCATCGGTCTCTGCGGCGAGCGCGGCCGGATCGTGCACCAGCGGCGGAAAGTGGAATCCGCTGTGCCCGATGGGATCGACCAGCCAGGGGTCGGTCAGCAGCGTGCGCCCGCCGGACCGCACGCGCAGCGTCGCGTGGCCGATCATCTCCACGCGGAAATCGTCCTTGATCATGCCCCGAACCGTCCCCTGTTGGCGGCTGGCCGGCGCGGCCGGCCACGAATTTCCTTACCCACCGGGGCGCCGATTTCGCAAGCGCTGTCCGTCCGCGAGCGCGGGCCCGTGCTACCGATCTGTGGCCCGGTCGACACGCGCCGGGTATAACGGCCGCCCATGTCTGCCGCCCGCTTCTTCGCCCCCGATCTGCTGCGCGACGAGGTCGCGCTGGTCACCGGCGGCGGCACCGGCCTCGGCAAGGCGACGGCCATCGCCCTGGCGGCCTGCGGGGCGCAGGTGGTGATCGCCAGCCGCAACGCCGAGCATCTCGAGCAGGGGGCGGCGGACATCGCCGCCGCGACCGGGAGCACGCCGGCGACCCAGGTGTGCGACATCCGCGATGCCGCGCAGGTCGAAGCCCTGGTCGACTTCGTCGTCGCCCGCCATGGCCGCGTCGACCTGCTGGTCAACAATGCCGGCGGGCAGTTTGCCCAGAAGGCGGAAGCCTATTCGATCAACGGCTGGAATGCGGTCATCAACACCAACCTGACCGGCACCTGGTACGTGACGCAGGCGGTCGGCAAGCGCATGATCGGCGCCGGCGGCGGGCGCATCGTCAACGTCATCGCCAACCACCACCGCGGCATCCCCGGCGGCGCCCACACCGCGGCGGCGCGCGCCGCGGTCGCCAACCTGACCAAGACGCTGGCGGTCGAGTGGGGACGCCATCGCATCCGCATCAACGCGGTGGCGCCCGGACCGATCGACGCGTCGGGGTTCACGCAGCGCTACGCCGCGGCGGTGGTCGAGCGCGCGGCCGACCTGCCGCTCGGCCGCCTGGGCACCGCGGACGATGTCGCCGCCGCCATCGTCTTCCTCGCCTCACCGGCGTCGGCGTGGATGACCGGCACGACGCTCGACGTCAACGGCGGCCAGCACCTGCACGGCGAGACCTGGGTGATCGACCCGGAGGGCTGACGGGAGACGGGGCTTTGCCCGCCAATTCCCAGCAGTGGTGCAGGGTGCAGGGTGCAGGGGCTTTGCCCAAAAAAGACAGAAGCCGACCACGGATTGCGCGGATTGACGGATTTCACGGAGGGGACCCTCAGAAATTCCCGGGTGATCGGCTCGTATCCGCGCAATCCGTGGTT
>JBOHWA010000202.1:0-3995 GCA_050735855.1 Binatia bacterium | reverse complement strand
CTCCAGCGGTGTCGTCGAGATGAGCGGCGGTGGACCGCGCGTGATGCGGCTGCTCGATCTCGCCGACGACGACGCGCGCGGCGCCCAGTCGGCGATCCTGCGCGCCTTCCGGCTCTTCCTGCTCTTCCACGTCGCCACGCGCACGTGGTTCTGGTTCCTGCGCGAGCCGCACGACGACACCGCGTTTCGCGTCACGCTCGCCGCGCTGCTCACCCTGTGCGCGCTGCTCGCCGTGCGCCCGGGCTGGCAGCGCCGTGCCACGGTCGCGGCGCTGGCGGTGCTGGCGTGCAAGTTGGTCGACTCGTTCCCCTCGACGTCGAACCACTTCTTCATCGAGATCCTCTGCGTCGCGCTGCTCGCCGCCTTCGACCTCGAGTCGGGCGAGGAGCGCGCGCTCTGCCTGGTCACGCTGCGCTGGGTGGTGGTCCTCGTGCTCTTCTGGACCGGGCTGCAGAAGGTGCTCTACGGCACCTACTTCGACGGCCAATTTCTCGGCTTCTCGATCGCGACGCGCGCCAGCTTCGCCGATCTCTTCCAGTGGATCCTGCCGGCCGCGGAGATCGACCGGCTGCGCGGGCTGCGGCCGATCGGCGTCGGCAGCGGGCCGTTCGCCTTCCAGTCGCCGCTGGGGTGGCTGGTGTCGAACGGCGTCTACGTCTTCGAGATCGTCGCCCCGGCGCTGCTGCTGGTCCGGCGCACACGCCCCTGGGCCGCGGTCGCCGTCATCGCCTTCACCGCGCTGATCGAGATCGGCGCGCGCGAATTTCTCTTCGGCGCGCTGTTCGTCAACCTGCTGCTGCTGTTCTTCGCCCGGCCGGTCAATCGCGCCCTGCTGCCGGCCTTCGCGCTGTTCTACGTCTGGATGATCGGCGTCCGCCTGGGCTGGCTGCCGACGGTGGCGTTCAATTGACCCTGACCGCCAAACGCCGGCTGGTCATCGCCTTCCTGGCGCTCTTCGCCGTGTGGCCGCTCGTCCACCGCGGCCTGGTGGCACGCTACCACATGACCCCGTGGCGTCTCTTCGGCTGGGCGATGTACTGCACGCCGAAGCTGCCGGTGCGCGCCGAGGTCTACGCGCTGCGCGGCGGCGCGCGCGAGCGCCTCAACCCCAACAGCATCGAGCGCCGCCACCTGCGCGAGGCCGTCTTCGCCTTCGCCCGCCGCCGCGGCGTCTGGGGCGAGTTCGAGCCGCCCGATCGCCTGGCCCGCTTCGTCCTGCGCAGCGAGCCCGGTCTCGACGCGGTCGAGATCGAGCTCGAAGAGCAATATCTGGATCCGGCCACGTCGCACATCGGGGCGCGACGCTCGACGCATCGCTTCGAGCGCTGATCGTCGGATGCGGCGCGGCGCGCCGCGCAGTTCCGGAGCGGGCGAGCCGCCCGCCCTCCCAGGGCAGAGCGCCCCGGACTCGATGCAGCGCCCAACCCCCGTGTGCGAACTGAGCGATGGTCGCCGCGCGACAGGTGGGACGCTCCGCACTGGGAGCGCGGTCGGCCCGCCCGCTCCGACGTCGGCGAGCAGTACAGCCCCGTCCGGCGCTGCGATCGAAGCCGATGCGGCTCGGGTCGTCCCGCGACGCGTGCGCGGCCCTTGTCAGTTCGCCTCAGGTGCGGCATGCCTGCGGCATGGAGCAGGTGATGGCCGAGCGGGTCGACCAGCCCGCGGATCTTGTCGACCTGCGGCGCTATCCGATCCTCGACGCCGCCGCGCCGCGGCTGGCCGAGGTGCTCAGGTGGGCGCGCGCGCAACTGCGCGACACCGGCGCGTGCGAGGTGCCGGCGTTTCTCACCCCATCGGGGCTCGCGGCGGTGACCGCCGACGCGGCGGCGTTGGAAGCGCGCGCCTACCGCAGCGCCGGCGTCGGCACGGCCTATCTCGAGATCCCCGATTTCGAGCTGCCCGAGGACCATCCGCGCCGCATCCTCGGGCCGGCGTCGGTCGGCGTCGTCGCCTACGACATGTTCCCGCCCGCGTCGCCGCTGCGCCGGCTCTACGAGTGGGACCCGTTCATGCGCTTCATCGAAGCCGTGCTGCAGCGCGGCACGCTGTTCCGCTACGCCGACCCGCTCGGCGCGCTCAACCTGGCGACCATGGCCGATGGCGACGAGTTGCAGTGGCACTTCGACCAGACCGACTTCGTCGTCTCGCTCGCCATCCGCGACGCCGCGCAGGGCGGCGATTTCGAGGTCGCGCCGCGCATACGCTCGGCCGGCGACGAGCGCTATCCGGCGGTCAAGCGCGTGCTGCAGGGCGTCCGCGACGACGTCGTCCGCCTGCCGATGACCCCCGGCACGCTGCTGATCTTCGAGGGCCGCTATTCGCTGCACCGCGTCAGCCCGATCGGCGGCGCCACCTCGCGCCTGGTCGGCCTGCTCGCCTACGACACCAAGCCCGGCACGGTGAGCACCGAGATCCTGCGCCTGGCGCGCTACGGCCGGGCCGCCTGATTTCTTCACCGCGGAGACGCAGAGAGCACGGAGCCTTGGGAGCTGGCGATTCGACGCACGAAATGGTTCGCATCTTCTTCAGTGACTGAAGAGACGTCAGTATGAGCACACGAGTACTTCTCAATCTCAGCGCCCTCCGCGCCTCCGCGTCTCCGCGGTGAACTCCTCATGAGCGCTGTTCGGACTGAAGAGGACGCTCTCGGGGAGGTCGAGATCCCCGACACCGCGCTGTGGGGCATCCAGACCGCCCGGGCGGTGGCCAACCTCAGCTTCTCCGGGCGCACGCTGGGGTCGTGCCCGGCGTATGTGCGGGCGCTCGGGCTGGTCAAGCGGGCCGCGGCGCGCGCCAACCGCGACGCCGGCGTGCTCACGGCGCCGCTGGCGGAGGCGATCGAGACGGCCACCGGTCCGCTGATCGCCGCGGCGCTGCCGGATCAGTTTCCCGTCGACCTGCTCGGCGGCGGCGGCTCGATCGGCGTCAACATGAACGTCAACGAGGTGATCGCCAACCTCGCCAACGAGCGCCTCGGCGAGCAGCGCGGCGGCTACGTGCCGGTGCATCCGCTGGCGCATGTCAACGCCTCGCAGTCGACCGCCGACGTCTGCCACACCGCCCTGCGCCTGGCGATCCTCGAGCGCGCCGCGCTGCTCGACGGCGCGCTGCGCGCGACCGAGCTGACGCTGGCCGATCAGGCCACGGCCTTCGCCACCATCCCGACGCTGGCGCGCACCTGCCTGCGCGACGCGCTGCCGACGACGGTCGACGTCCTGTTCGGCGGCCACGCCGCGCTGCTGGCGCGGCGCGCCGCGGCGGTGCGGCAGGCGTTGATGCCGCTGTCGGCCATCAGCCTCGGCGGGACCGTGATCGGCACCGGCGACGGTGCGCCGGCCGCCTATCGCGCCGCGGTCGTGCCGTTGCTGGCCGAGGTGTGCGAGCGCGTGCTGACGGCGCGCGCCGACGGCCCCGACGCGCTGCAGAACAGCGACGACATCGCCGCCCTGTCGGCGCAGCTCGCGCTGCTCGCCCAGGCGGTGCTCAAGATCGCCCAGGATCTGCGCCTGCTCGCCTCCGGGCCGCAGGGCGGCTTTGGCGAGTTGGTGCTGCTCAACGTGCAGGCCGGCTCGAGCATCTTCTCGGGCAAGGTAAATCCGGTGGTGCCGGAGACCGTCATCCAATGCGCCTTCCAGGTGTTCGGCTGCGACCGCGCCGTGCAGGCGGCGGTCGAGCACGCCGAGCTGCACGTCAACGTCTTCGACGGGCTGGCCGCCGCCAACGTGCTCGGCGCGATCGACATGCTGGCCGGCGCGCTGGGCCGCTTCGAGGCGCAGTGCCTGCGCGGCCTGGCGGTCGATGAGGCGCGCTGCCGCGCGCTGGCCGCGTTTGGCCAGCTGCTCTGACGCCATGCGCCCGGCCGCCCGATGATCGAGCCGCATCGCCGCGAGTGGGCACGCGGCTGGCTGCGTGCCCCGAAGCGGCTCTACATCGACGGTGCGTGGTGCGACGCCGGCGGCGACGCAGGCCACGACCATCTCAACCCGGCCGACGGC
>JBOHWA010000201.1:0-5608 GCA_050735855.1 Binatia bacterium | reverse complement strand
CGCCGCCGCAGCGCGAGGGCGGCGGTGACTGCGGCCATGGTCGCCACGGCCAGGCAGGCCGCCATGATCGGGCCGGCGGCGCTGGCGATCCGCCCCAGGTCCGCGGCGGCCCGCAGATCGACGAAGGGTGTCGCCGCCTCGAGCAGCGGCAGGCCGCGCCACTGCGCGGCGGTGGCCAGCGCCAGCAGGCCGAGGAGCAGCGCCAGCAGCCAGAGCAGGGGCGCGACGACGCCCGACAGCCAGCCTGAGGTGCGCCCCTCCAACACCAGACGGTCGGCCCACCAGCCGAGCAGCAGGGCGACGGCGGGGTACAGCGGCAGCAGGTAGACGCCGCGCTTGCTGGCCGCCAGCGTGTAGGGCAGGAGCACCACCAGGGACCACACCACGGCCAGCAGCCGCGCATCGCCGCGCTGCAGGGTGGAGCGATCGCGCCAGAGGGCGCCTGCGACGCTGGGCAGCAGGAGGGTCCAGGGCAGCAGGCCGACCAGCAGCACGCCGGCGAGGTAGCCGACCGAGTGCTCGTGGCCGAGCCCGACGTCGCGCCCGCCGAAGACACGCAGCAGGTTCTCGCTGGCGACGATGGTGAGGAACTCGCGCCCGGCGCGGGCCGTGGCGGCCGCGTACCACGCCCCGGCGACGAGCAGGGCGACCAGCAGGCCGCGCAGCGGCCGCAGACTGGTGGCGGCGCGCCGGCTGCGATCGACGAGACACAGCGCGGCGACCGCCAGCGCCGGGATGGCCAGCCCCGGAATGCCCTTCGCCAGCGTCGCCCAGGCGACCCCGGCATAGAGGACGATGAGCCAGACGCCGCGCGGCGCACGGCGAAAGTTCAGCAGGGCGATGAAGACCAGGCTGAGCCCGAAGGTGAGGGTCATGTCGACGCGCGCGGCGGTGGCGGCGCGCAGCCATTCGAAGCTGGTCAGCAGGGCGAGTCCCGAGACCAGGGCCGCCACAGGACCGTACAACGCCGCTGCCGTGGCGCTGAGCAGCAGGGCGACGGCGCCCGAGAGGACGGCCGACGGCCGGCGGACGCTCGCCTCGTCGAGCGCGCCGCCGACGCGGGCGGAGAGCGCACCGAGCCAGTAGAACAGCGGCGGCTTGCGCGGCAGGCCGACGCCGTTGCGCTTGGGCAGCACCCAGTCGCCGGAGCGCACCAGGTCCTGCACGACGATCGCTTCGCGCGGCTCGCCCTTGGTGTGAAACGGGGTGAGGCCGAGCCCCCAGAGCTGCAGGATCACCCAGGCGACCGCGACCACCAGCAATGCCGCCGCGCTGCCCGCCGTGTGCCGCCAAGTCGCGGATGTCGCGGGGGTCGCGGGGGTCGCGGGGGTCGCGTCGTCCATGCTGCGCCGCTGACCACAAAGCGGGCGGGATTTCAACGCGCTGCGCCAAAAGCGTTGCCCGAGCCCGAGCGCGAGGCTATGCCTCGAAATGACTTTCCGATGACTCTGTGGCGATTTGCGGGCGCGTTGGTCGCGCTGATCCTGGGCGCGTCTGTGGCCGAAGCGGCGCCGGCGCCGTTCACGCCGATCGCTGTCACGGTGCGCGAGCCCGATGCGGTCGCGCGCCGGCACTGGCCGCTGACCTTCAGCGTTCCCTTCGCCCGCGGCCAGCTCGCCGCCGCCACCAGCGTGCAGGTGGTCGACGAGCAGGGCCGGCCGCTGCCGACGCAGGCGCGCCCGCTGGCGCAGTGGCGCGACGGATCGGTGCGTTGGCTGCTGGTCGACACGCAGGTCGATCTGAACCGCGGACAGGAGCGGCGGCTGCGCGTCCAGGCCGGCCCCACGCTGGCGCCCAGCGCGCCGCTGAAGACCACCGTCGGGGCGGAGGCGGTCGAGGTCGATACCGGGGTCGTGCGCTTCAGCATCCCGCGCCATCGCTTCGCCATCGTCGAAGGTCTGCGTCCGAGCGGCACCGAGCAACCGCTCGCCGGTCCGCTGGCGACGTCGCTGGTCGCGGGCGAGCGCACCGGCAATGCCCAGCCGCCGACCAGCGTGACGGTCACCGAGAGCGGGCCGCTGCGGGCGCGCGTCGAGCTGCGCGGCACCTTCGGCATCAACTTCGATTACGTCGTGCGCATCGAGGTGTACGCCGGCCAGCCGACCGTGCGCGTCTGGCACACCTTCATCAATCGCCATCCGACGCCGTCGATCGCCGTGCCGCGCGTCAGCCTCGACTGGCCGCTGGGGGAGCTGACGCCGGCGACCTACCGCTTCGGCATCGCCGGCGAGCGGCCGCGCAGCGGCCCGCTCGGCGACACCGGCGTCGCGCTGCTGCAGGCCGACAACGTCGCATACACGGTCAGCGGCGCGCGCGCGGACGGGCACCTCGACGGGTGGGTCGAGCTGCGCAACGGGCGCGCCAGCGTCGGCCTGGCGTCGCGCTGGTTCTGGCAGGAATACCCGCAGAGCCTGGTCGCCCGCCGCGACCGGCTGACCTACAACCTGTGGGCGCCCGAGGCCGAACCGGCGAAGGCCGGTATCGGCGTTGCCAAGACCCACGAACTGGCGCTGTGGGTCGCACCGCCGGACGGCCTCCCCGCCGGCCTCCCCGGCGTGATGGCGGAGTCATTGATCGGCGTCGTCGATCCGACCTGGGTCGCCAGCAGCGGGGCGTTGCCGCAGGCGGTTGCGACGCTGGCACCGGCCGACCGCTTCGTGCGCAAGGCGCGCATCGCGGCGGACCGCTATCTGCACCGCAACGCCACGGAGCGCTGGAACGACTGCGGTCGGGTCGACTGCACCGCCGCCGGCATCGATCGGCCGCGCGTCGGTGCCTACGGCATGTGGAACTGGGGCGACTGGAACTTTCGCGGCTACGACGATCGCACCAAGGGTTCCGACAGCTGGGGCAACCTCGAATACGACACCGCGCAGGTGCTGGCGCTGACCTATGCCGCGAGCGGCGATGCCGAGGTCTACACGGCGATGGAGGCCGCGGCGCGCCACTTCATCGACGTCGACACGATCCACGCCTACCCCGACCGCCCCGAGTGGGTCGGCATGAACCACCCCAAGAACCCGCTACACTTCTCCTTTGAGCTCGGCGGCCCGGATCTCGGCCACACCTGGGTGGAAGGCTCGCTCTCGTACTACTACCTGACCGGCGACACGCGCGCGCTCGACGCGGCGCGCGCGCTGGCCGACTATCTGGTCACCCGCGCGCAGAGCCATGTGCGCGGAAACCCGCGTCAGTGGGGCTGGCCACAGGTGGCGCTGGTCGCCGTCTACGACGCCACCGGCGAGCCGCGCTATCTGGACGCCGCGCAACGCTACGCGCACGGCGGCATGCGCGCGCATCCGCCAGGCTCCTCGGCGCACTGGAAGCTCGGCATTCTGGCCGATGCGCTGGCCTATACGCATGCGGCGACCGGCGACACGGCGATCCGGCAGTGGCTCGAGCAGTACGCCGCCGGGGTCATGCAGCGGAAGGCGCGCGAGGACGCGCGCGCCTTTCCCGCCGTCGCCTATATGGCGCACCTCACCGGCGATCCCGCCATGCGCGCTGCCGCCCTGGCGCGCGCCGACAAACTCGATCTGGGCAGCTGGGGCAAACCCTTCACGATCAACGGCCGCATCGGCTTTCGCATCTATTCGCTGCTCGGTGGGACGCCGCCGGCCCCCAGTAAGAAGCCTTGAACGCCGCGGCGCGGCGAAGAGCGGGCGGGCCGCCCGCGCTCCCAGCGCAACACGCTCCGCTTGCTTGCGCGACGACCCCGCGCAGCGCGCGATCGGGGTCCGCAATCGCAGAGAAGCACGTGCGCTCACGCTGCGCGGGCGGCCCGCCCGCTCCGGCGCGCGCCGGCGCGCTCTACCAGTTGGCGCCGTGCGTGACGCGCATCGGGCGCTTGCCTTCGCGCCGGCGGCGCAACAGCACATAGAGCGCCCCGGTGCCGCCGTCACACGCACGCGCGCTGGTGAAGGCCAGCACCAGGCGCGACCACGCCCCGCGCGCCAGCCAGTTGGTCAAGCGCAGCTTCAAGACCGGGATCTGATCCTTCGAGTTGCGACCGCGGCCGTGGATGATCAGCACGCAGCGTTGGCCTTGCCGGGAGGCATGGCTGAGGAACCGGTCGACCGCCACGCGCGCCTCATCGCTGCTCATGCCGTGCAGATCGAGGTGACTCTGGTAGGCGAACTCCCCGGCGCGCAGCCGCCGCAGGATCCGGTTGTCGAGGCCGACGACACCGCCCTCGACGGACTCGACACTGTTCGCCAGATCGAAGCGGCCGCCGCCGGCGAGCAGATCCCAGAGCTCGGCGAGCGCTTCGGCATCGGGATCGGTGATGGCCCGCCGCACCGCCATCGGCGGCGGCGGGGCGACCCGCGTGCGCGCCGCGGCGCTGAGCGGCCGCACATCGCGCATCTCGCGCGCAAAGACGTCGGCGTCAGTGGCCAGCGCGGGGGCCAGCGCCGGTGCAGGCGGGGAGGGCGGGGGCGGCACGGCGGGCACCGGCGCCGCTGCCGGCAGGTGCTTGAAGGGCTGATGGTGGAACTCACGGGTCGGTGGACCGCCCGCCGGTGCCTGCCGTTTGCGCCGCCGCATCGCGCCGTCTCCTTCCCAGTAGGTAGCGGCAATTGCGGCCGCACACCACTGCTGGCGTCGTCGCGCCATCCCTGGTTGCGGGCGCCTGGGCAAACTGGTTCAACCTCAGCCCATGGCCGCGTCGACCGACGATCTGCTGCTGATCCGGCGCGAGCCGCCAGTGGCCTGGATGATCGTCAACCGGCCGCAGGCGCACAACGCGCTCAACGCGCGCGTCTGGGAGGGCTTGGCCGAGGCCGCCATCGAGCTCGCCGCGGCGCCCGAGATCCGCGTCGTCATCCTGCGCGGCGCCGGCGAGCAGGCCTTCATCTCGGGCGCGGACATCAGCGAGTTTCGCGCCCTGCGCGCCGACGCGGCGGCGACGGCCGAATACGACCGGCGCTCGGTGCGCACCTGGCAGGCGCTCGGCGAGATGCCGCAGCCCGTCATCGCCATGATCAACGGGCTCTGCTTCGGCGGCGGAGTCGCGATGGCGTTGGCCTGCGACCTGCGCTTCGCCGCCGCGCACGCCCGCTTCGCGGTGCCGGCGACGCGGCTCGGGCTGTCCTATCCGCTCGAAGGCGGCATCGATCGGCTGGTGCACGTCGTCGGGCCGACGCACGCCGCCGACATCCTGCTCTCGGCACGGGCCTTCGATGCCGCGGAGGCGCTGCACATGGGCCTGGTCAACCGCGTGGTCGCCGGCGACGGGCTCGAGGCGGCGACGCGCGACTACGCGCTGGCGATGGCCGAGGGGGCGCCGCTGACCATCGCGGCGCACAAGCGCGCCATCCAGGAGAGCTTCCGCGCCCCGGCGGCGCGCGACACCGCCGCGCTGCGCGAAGCGGCGCGCCGCTGCTTCGACAGCGCCGACTATCAGGAGGGGATCGCCGCCTTCCTGGAGAAGCGGCGGCCGAGGTTCGAGGGACGCTAGGGTGCGGCGCGGGCGATGACCATCTCCGACGACGCCTCGATCATCCGCGGCGCGTCGGTGCTGACCCCCGACGGCTGGCGCCGGATCGACGTCGCCATCGCGGCGGGTGACATCGTCGCTGAGCCTGCCCATGGGGCCGCGGTCATCGAC
>JBOHWA010000200.1:0-8403 GCA_050735855.1 Binatia bacterium | reverse complement strand
CCCGTGGTCTTGATCTTGGCGCGCGCCACGGCGAACTCGTCGTCGTGTCCGATGTAGTCGAAATCGACCAGGGTCGCGGTGAGGTCCATCTCCTTGAACTGGGCCTCCACCGCGTCCTTGGTCGGTGCATAGGCCGGCGACCGCGTGTCGACGGTGCGCATGGTGCCATCGAGGTCCCGATGATTGAACGTCGCGAGGTTGTTCTCCATCACGTATTGGAACGCCGCCGCCAACTGCGCCGGTGCCGGCGCCGCGGCGCCGCACAGCAGCCCCAGCACCAGCGCGCCGGTCATCCATGTACGAGTCGTCATCGCACTCCCTCGCGCCGCGTTCGGCGTCCGTTGTGGGCCGAGGCCCGCCTAGCTCGCCTTCTTGGCCGCGGCCAACGCCGTCTGCAGGCGGGTCTCGTCTTCGTGCGACAGGGAGGTCTTGAGGATCTTGCCGCCGCTGCCCTGCAACTCCTCGATGACCTTGTCGACGGTGATCTTGCGCACCAGGACGAACAACGCCGAGCTGCCGGGCTTCAGGGTGCCGGCCAGCTCCTTCATGAAATTGTCGTTGATCCCGATGTCGGTCAGCGCACCGCCGACCGCACCGCTGGCGGCCCCGATGGCAAAGCCGAGCATCGGGCTCAGGAACAGCAGGCCGATGAGCGCCCCCCACATGCCGCCGCTCAGGGCGCCGGCCGCGGTGAGGTTGTGGATCTGGTGCAGCTCGACCTTCCCGTCCGGCTTGCGCACCGCCACGACGGCGTCCGCCAGATCGACCAGGTATTCCTTCTGCATCTTGATCAGGCGCAGCCGCACCTCGTCTGCCTGATGCTGATCATCGTATCCAACCACCAAGAGATCGCTCATGATTCTCCTCCGTCCTCCTGCGAGGACCAGTTTGCGCGCTCAGAACCCTGCCAAGGCGCGAATGCCAACGAACGGTGCCGGGTCGTAGTCCTGCTTGCGCAGTCGGTTGCCATTCCGGTCGTCGAGCTGAACCTCGCCGGCCAACGCGACACCGCCGACCAGGTGCAGGGACACCTGGGGCACGATGTCCCACCCGACGCGGACGCGCAATGGCAGGTTGGATTCTTCGCCGACGCCGTCGGGTGCGACGCCCGAGTCGTCGAGGCGGAAGCGGGACTGCTTATAGAGCAACCCAAGCCCGACGTGTAGGGGCTCGATGATCTCGTACTCGATCTCGCCGGCGGCCGCGGCGCCGCCGCTGACCGGGATGGCGCCGACGCGGAAGGCCCAGCGATCGTGCGGCGTCCAGTTCATGCCGACCGAGGGCACCACCCGCACGTCGTCCTCGATCTGGGTCAGCACCGCAACGCCGAGGCTGATGAAGAACGTCTTGCTGTGCCGGTAGTCGACGCCCACCCGGCCGCCGCCTTCGACGCTGTCGCCCCAGTCGGCGCCGGTCTCCGGCGAGAAAATGAGCATGCCGCCGCCCCAGATCCCCCACTGCTCATTGATGTGGTAGCCCAGCTTGGTGCCCAGCCGCAGCGCCAGGATCGTCTCCCATGGATTGCCGCTGCTAAAGCCGCCGCCGCTGAAGTCGTAGTCGTCGACGCCAAAGTAGAGCGTGTTGTTCCAGTACAAGTCATCGGTCAGGTGGCTCTGGTTGGCGACGGCGACGTCGAAGCGGTTGGCGGAGAAGTCGCCGCCGCCATCGATGTCAGTGTTCGCCTGATACGTGTAGCCGCCGGCGCCGATGATGGTGAACTGCGGCATCACCTGCTCTTCGACGATCTCCTCCAGCTCCTGCGCCGACGCCGCAGCCAGCGGCATGGCCAGCGCAATCAGCACGGTGGCGATCCGCCAGCGGGCAGCACCGCCACCGAAACTCCTGTCCCGCCTTGGCATGACCCTCATACGCAACACCCCCGTGTGATGCGCCAACCCTATAGGCTGCGTAGCGCAAGTGCGTCAATGTTGCGCGGCGCCGGGCGGGAAGCGGCCGTGCATCGTCCGCGCATCGTCTTGACCGACGCACGTGTCGGCATGCTAAGGCCGTGCAATTGTAAACGGGAGGATCGACCTGTGCCTGTGCACGCAGCAACCGAACGAATCGTCCTTCCAGCCCGGCTGGCCTGCGCCCTGCTGGTGCTGCTGGCGGCCTGCCAGCCGGCCGCCGAGGCTCCGGCGCCGGAGATCCGGCCCGTCCGCGTGATCGCCGTCGAGAAGCAGGACGGCGGCGAGACCGTCTCACTCACCGGCACGGTGCAGGCGCAAGCGGAGGTCAATCTGGCCTTCCGCATCGACGGGCGGCTGGTCGCACGCGACGTGAACGTCGGCGACAACCTGGTGGCCGGGCAAGTGGTGGCCAAGTTGGATCCGCAGAACGAGCAGAGCGGCCTGCGCGCCGCGCGCGCCACGCTGTCGGCCGCGCGCGGACAGTTGACCGAAGCGCGGCAGAGCTATGAGCGACATCGCAACCTGGTCGCCCAGGGCGTGATCTCGCGGGCCGAGTTCGAGCGCGAGACGCAGCGCTTCCAGACCGCCACGGCGCAGGTGGAGTCGGCCACGGCGCAGGTGAACCTGGCCGAGAACCGTCTGAGCTACGCCGAGCTGTTCGCCGACGCCGCCGGCTCCGTCACGGCCAGCGGCGCCGAGACCGGCGAGGTGGTGCAGGCCGGCCGCATGATCGTCCAGGTGGCGCGCGACAACGGGCGCGACGCGGTCTTCGACGTCCCGGCGCAGATCATGGAGCGCGCCCCGGCCAACCCCCAGATCACCGTCGCACTGACCATGGATCCGGCCGTCACCGCCATCGGCCGGGTGCGCGAGGTGGCGCCGCGCGCCGACGCGACGACCGGCACCTTCCGCGTGCGCGTCGGGCTCAGCGATCCGCCGGCGGCGATGCGCCTCGGTTCGACCGTCACCGGCCGCATGCAGGTCGACGGCATGGCCGGCATCGAGATCCCGGCCTCGGCCCTGACCCGTGCCGAGCGGCAGCCGGCGGTCTGGGTGGTCGACGCCGCGACCGGTCTCGTGTCGGCGCGCCCAGTCGAGGTGTTGCGCTACGACCCGGCCGGGGTGGTGATCGGCAGCGGACTCGACACCGGCGAGCTGGTCGTCATCGCCGGCGTGCAGGCGCTGCGCCCGGGCCAGAAGGTGCGCGTGCTCGGGGCGACCCCGTGATCGGGCCGAATCTGTCCGAGTGGGCGATCACGCGTCGCTCGCTGATCGTCTACTTCATGATCGCCGGCCTGCTCGCCGGCGGCCTGGCGTTCATCGGCCTCGGCCGCGCCGAGGACCCGGCCTTCACCTTCCGCACGATGATCGTGCAGGCCGCCTGGCCGGGGGCCACGCTCGAGGAAACGCTCTCGCAGGTCACCGAGCGCATCGAGCGCACGCTGCAGGAGACGCGCTGGTTGAAATCGCTGCGCAGCTTCACCAGCGCCGGCGTCACGACCATCTTCGTCGACCTCGATGGGGCGACGCCGGCCGAGGTGGTGCCGGACATCTGGTACGACGTGCGCAAGAACGTCGGCGACATGCGCCGCACGCTCCCCGCCGGCGTCGTCGGCCCCGGCTTCAACGACGACTTCGGCGACACCTTCGGCATCATCTACGGCTTCACCGCCGACGGCTTCACCCACCGCGAGCTGCGCGACTTCGTCGAGGACGCGCGCTCGCGCCTGCTGCAGGTGCCCGACGTCTCGAAGATCGAGATCATCGGCGCGCAGGACGAACAGATCTTCATCGAGTTCTCGACCGAGAAACTGGCCGGCCTCGGCCTCGACTACCCGGCCCTGCTCGCCACACTGCAGGCGCAGAACGTCGTGCGGCCGTCGGGCGTCATCCAGACCGGCGACGAGCGCCTGTCGCTGCGCGTCTCCGGCGCCTTCGACTCCGAGCGCGACGTCGAGGCGCTCAACCTCCTCGCCGGCGGCCGCCTGGTCCGTCTCGGCGACATCGCCACCGTGCGGCGCGGCTTCGTCGACCCGCCGCAGCCGCTCTTCCGCGTCAACGGCCAGCCGGCCATCGGCCTGGCCATCGCCATGCGCGACGCCGGCGACATCCTGGCGCTGGGCGCGAACATCACGCGCGAGATGGCCACGATCACCGCCGAGCTGCCGGTCGGCATCGAGCCCATCCTGGTCGCCGACCAGGCGGTGACGGTCGACACCGCGATCAACGAGTTCACCGAGTCGCTGTGGCAGGCGATCCTGATCATCCTGGCGGCGAGCTTCATCAGTCTCGGGGTGCGGCCCGGCGCCGTCGTCGCGCTGGCGATCCCACTCACCCTCGCCATCGTCTTCGCCATCATGGACCTGGTCGGCATCGACCTGCAGCGCATCTCGCTCGGCGCCCTGATCATCGCCCTCACGCTGCTGGTCGACGACGCGATGACCACCGTCGACGCGATGTTGCGCCGCCTCGGCCTCGGCGACAGCAAGGAGCAGGCCGCCACCTTCGCCTACCGTACCCTGGCGGCGCCGATGCTGAGCGGCACGCTGATCACCATCGCCGGCTTCGTGCCGATCGGCTTCGCCGCCAGCTCGGCAGGCGAGTACACCTTCTCGATCTTCGCCGTCGTCGGCATCGCCCTGATCGTCTCGTGGTTCGTCGCGGTGCTCTTCGCGCCGCTCATCGGCATCGTGATCCTGAAGCCGCCGGCCGCCTCCGGCGGCTCGGGCGGGCCCGGCCGGTTGATGCGCATCTATCGGAGCTTCCTGGTCGGCGCCATGCGCCTGCGCTGGCTGACCATCGCCCTCACCTTCGCCGCCTTTGCCGCGGCACTGTTCGGCAGCCGCTTCGTCGGACAGCAGTTCTTTCCCGCCTCCGACCGGCCCGAGCTGCTGGTCGACCTGACGCTGCCGCAGAACGCCTCCATCTTCGCCAGCGAGGCCACCGCCAAGCGGCTCGAGGCGGTGCTGGCCGAGAGCCCCGACGTCGAGCGCTGGAGCACCTACATCGGCCGCGGCGCGATCCGCTTCTACCTGCCGCTCAACGTGCAGCTGGCGAATCCCTTCTTCGCCCAGGCGGTCATCGTCGCCAAGGACGTCGACGCGCGCGACCGCCTGCTGGTGCAGATCGAAACGCTGCTGGCGAACGACTTCCCCAGCGTCGTCGGCCGCGTCTATCCGCTCGAGCTCGGCCCGCCGGTCGGCTGGCCGATCCAGTACCGTGTCAGCGGGCCCGACATGGACGAGGTGACGACCATCGCGCAGCGGCTCGCCCAGGTGATCGCCACCGCGCCCGACACCCGCCACATCAACTTCGACTGGATGGAGCCCGGCCGCCAGTTGCGGCTGCGCGTCGACCAGGACCAGGCCCGCCTGCTCGGCCTGAGCTCGGCGACGCTCGGCGCGGTGCTCAACGCCGCGATGACCGGCACGGCCGTGACCCAGGTGCGCGACGACATCTACCTGGTCGACGTCGTCGCCCGCGCCACCGGCGACCAGCGCATCTCGCTCGACACCCTGCGCTCGCTGCAGGTGCCCGCCCCGGGCGGCCGCACCATCCCGCTCAGCCAGTTCGCCACCTTCGAGTACGAGCAGGAATACCCGTTGGTCTGGCGGCGTGACCGCATACCGACCCTGACCGTGCTCGCCGACGTCATCCCCGGCGCCATGCCCGAGGTCATCGTGTCGGAGCTGGCGCCGGAGATCGACAAACTCAACGCCAGCCTGCCGAGCCCCTACCGCATCGAGACCGGCGGCCTCGCCGAGGAGAGCGCCGACTCGCGCGCCTCGGTCGTCGCCGTCGTGCCGCTGATGATCCTCCTCATGCTGACCGTGCTGATGTTCCAGCTGCAGAGCTTCGCGCGCCTGGCGATCATCGTGCTGGTCATGCCGCTCGGGCTCATCGGCGTCGTCGCCTCGTTGCTGGCCTCCGGCCGGCCACTCGGTTTCGTCGCCATCCTCGGCGTCCTCGCCCTGCTCGGCATGATCGCCAAGAACGCCGTCATCCTGATCGTCCAGATCGAGACCGACCGCGCCGAGGGCAAGAACGTCTGGGACGCGGTGATCGAAGCGAGCAGCTCGCGCCTGCGGCCGATGATGCTGACGGCGATCTCGACCGTCCTCGGCCTGATCCCCATCGCCCCCACCGTCTTCTGGGGGCCGATGGCCTTCGCCATCATGGGCGGCCTGCTGGTGGCGACGCTGCTGACGCTCATCTTCCTGCCGACCGTGTACGTCACGCTGTTCCGCGGCCGACCCGGTGAGGCGCCGCCGATCGCCGCGCCGGCGGCATGATGGACGACGCAGCGAATGCACGCGGCGACGCCTCCGAGGCGCCGCCGCCAGGGGGTGAGCTGATCGAGGTGCGCCTCGCCGATCTGCAGCAGCTGTTCAACTCGATCGACCCGTCGCCGTTCCGCGAGCGCGACCTCGATCCAAAGGTCGAGGAATACATCGTCGACTGCTACGGCGAGCTGCGCGCCGACCGGCCGCTCTGCCTGGTCGTGCACCTGGGCCGGCAGGTGGCGACCGACGACGACGTCGCCGCGCTGCGCGCGGCGGTGCGCGAACACTTCACCCAGCGCGCGCGCAGCGAGCGCCGGCTGCTGCGCCGGCTGCTGCGCACCGGGCGCATCAGCCTGGTCATCGGCCTGCTGTTCCTCGCCGTCGCGATGGTGCTCGGCGATCTCGCCAGCGGCCTGGTCGGGCGCTACGACTACGGCGAGATCCTGGCGCACAGCCTGCTGATCGGCGGCTGGGTCGCGCTCTGGCGCCCGATCGAGATCTTCCTCTACGACTGGTGGCCGATCCGCGCCGAGGCGCGGCTCTTCGACCGCCTGAGCGCCATGGCGGTGCGGGTCGAGAATCCGCCGGCGGCGGCGTGAGCGCGGCGCGCGGCGACAGCGGCTACGGCACGGTTTCTTGCGCGACCGGCGGCGGCGTCGGGAGTTTGCTCTGGGTGAGGAGGACCTTCCAGGCCAGCCAGCCGGCGAGCAGGAGGACCACACCGACGAGGAGAAACGTTCTGTTGCGTCCGCGCATCCCCGTCTCCTACCGGACCGCAGCTGGCGCACGCAATGCCCGGCGGCCCGTTTGCCCGCATCGGCGAGCCCGTGGCATCGTCCGCTCGCGGCCGTAGGGTAGAAGATCGGCGATCGATGCGCGCGCTTGCGAGGGGAGCGGAGTTCTTGGGCTTCTGGGTGGTCCTCATCGGCGTCGGCCCGGCCGACCTCGCGTTCGGCCTGTTGGTCGCCGCCGTCGCCACCTGGGCGAGTTTGCACCTGATGCCGCCGCAACCACGCGGTCTGCGGCTGATGGCGCTGCCACCGCTGGCCGTGCGCTTCGTTTGGCTGTCGATCGTCGCCGGCGTCGACGTCGCCCGGCGCGCGCTCGATCCGCGTCTGCCGCTGCGGCCGGGCTTCGTCACCTTCCAGTCCCGCCTGCCGCCCGGCTCGGCGCGCACCACCTTCGTCACCCTGACCAGCCTCTTTCCAGGTTCCGTGCCCGCCGGCGAGGAGAACGGCCTGTTGCTGTACCACTGCCTCGACCTCGACCAACCGGTGGCGGCGCAACTGGCGGCGGAAGAAGCGGAAGAGACGTCGATGTGGCGGGCGCTCTCATGAACCTGTTTCTGCTCGGCGCCGCGGTGGTCATCCTGGCGCTGGTCGGCGTCGGCCTGGTGCGCATCCTGCGCGGCCCGGGCGACGCCGATCGCATGATGGCGGCGCAGCTGCTCGGCACCGGCGGCGTCGCGGTGCTGCTGCTCGGGGGCGTGGCGAGCGACGTGGGGGCGGCGGTCGACGTCGGGTTGACCCTCGCCCTGCTCGCCACCTTTGCCTCGGTCGCCTTTACCAAGAGCGCCGCGCCGGAAGACCCGGCGGCTACGCGCGAGACCGAGCGCCCATGAGCCTGCTCCTCGACCTCTTCACCATCGCCGCCGTCTCCGCCGGCGCGTTCTTCTTCCTCGCCGGCACGGTCGGCCTGCTGCGCTTTCCCGATACGCTCACGCGCCTGCACGCGCTGACCAAGGCCGACAATCTCGGCCTCGGCCTGGTGGTGCTCGGCCTGCTGCCCAGGGCCGGCGGGCTGATCGGCGGGCTCAAGCTGGTGAGCATCTGGTTGCTGATGCTGCTGGCGGGGGCGACCGTCTCGCAGCTCATCGCCCGCGCCGCATTGCGCCAGAGGCCGCGGGCGTGACGCTCGTCCTCGACCTGCCGCTCGCCGTGTTGATGCTGGCGCTTGCGGCGTGGACGATCGCCGCACGCGACACCTTTGCTGCGGTCGTCGGCTTCGTCTCCTTTGGGCTGCTGCTGGCGCTGGTCTGGGTGCGCCTCGGCGCCGTCGACGTGGCATTGACCGAAGCGGCGATCGGCGGCGGCCTGACCGGCGCGCTGTTGATCGGCGCGGTGGCGCGCCTGCGCCCAGCCGATGCCGCGGCCGCAGCCGAGCGGCCGAGCGCCCCGGTGCGCGGCCTGGCGGCGGCGCTCGCTGCCACC
>JBOHWA010000199.1:0-1977 GCA_050735855.1 Binatia bacterium | reverse complement strand
GCGCTCTGCCTGGGGCGCGGCCACTACCGCCTCGACGGCAGCCCGCGCATGCGCCAGCGGCCCATTCAGGAATTGGTCGACGGGCTCGGCCAGCTCGGCGCCACGCTGCGTTGCGAGGCCGACGGCGGCACGCCGCCGGTGGTGGTCGAGGCCGACGGCCTGGCGGGCGGCGCGACGGCGCTCAGCGCCGAGCGCAGCAGCCAGTTCCTCTCGGCGATCCTGCAGGTGGCGCCGTACGCGCGGCGCGACGTCACCGTCACCCTGCGCGGGACGCTGATCGCCGCGCCGTACGTCGACATGACGATCGCCGTGATGGCGGCGTTCGGCGCCGCGGTCGAGCGCGCCGGCGCCGCGACCTTCCGCATCGCGTGCGGCCAGCGCTACCGGGCGCGCCACTACGCCATCGAGCCCGACGCTTCGAGCGCGCACTACTTCTGGGCCGCCGCGGCGCTGACCGGCGGGCGCGTGCAGGTGCGCGGGCTGGGGCGCGGCTCGCTGCAGGGCGACGTGCAGTTCGCCGCGGTGCTCGAGCAGATGGGCGCGGCGGTGCGCTGGGCGCCGGACAGCATCGAGGTGCGCGGCCCGGCGCAGCTCGGCGGCGTCGACGTCGACATGAACGCCATCTCCGACACCGCGCCGACGCTGGCGGCGATCGCGCCGTTCGCCAGCGCGCCGGTGCGTATCCGCAACGTCGCCCACCTGCGCTGGCAGGAGAGCGATCGCTTGCGCGCCGTCGCCACCGAGCTGACCCGCCTCGGGGTGCAGGTCGAGGAGCTCGATGACGGCCTGGTCGTCCATCCCGCGGCGCAGATCCGCCCGGCCGACGTGCAGACCTACGACGACCATCGCATCGCCATGGCGTTCGCGCTGGTCGGCCTCAAGGCGCCCGGCGTGCGCATCTGCGATCCCGCCTGTACGGCGAAGACGTTCCCCGATTTCTTCGCCCGCCTGGAGGGGCTGCGCACATGACCGCGCACCCGATCATCGCCATCGACGGGCCGGCCAGCTCGGGCAAGAGCACGGTCAGCCGCCGATTGGCGCAGGCGTTGGGGCTGCGCTACGTCGACACCGGCGCGATGTACCGCGTCGTCGGCGTGCTGGCCGAGCGCCGGGCGATCGACTTCGGCGACGTGCCGGCGCTCGAGGCGCTGTGCCAGAGCCTCGATCTGCGCTTCGAGGAGCGCGCCGACGGCGTGCACGTCCTCGCCGACGGCGAGGATCTGACGCATGCGATCCGCAGCGCCGAGGCCGGGCAGTTGGCCTCCAAGGTGTCGGTCGTGCCGCAGGTGCGCGACCGCCTGGTGGCGCTGCAGCGCGCCATGGCCGCGGGCGGCGGCGTGGTCATGGAAGGGCGCGACATCGGCACCGTCGTGCTGCCACAGGCGACGGTGAAGATCTTCCTGGTCGCCAGCGCCACAGAGCGCGCGCGGCGGCGCTGCGCCGACTTTGCTGCGCGCGGCGAGCCGGCCGACGTCGCCGAGGTGACGCGCGAGATCGAGGAGCGCGACCAGCGCGACCGGACCCGCACCCATTCGCCGCTGACGCCGGCGGCCGACGCTTTGGTGATTGACACGACCAGCGAGGGCGTCGAAGCCGTTGTCGCACGCGTCCGGCGGCTGCTCGCGGCCGGCCAGGACTCTTGAAACTCAGGTCGACCGGGGATATGTACCCTTGATCTTCTTCTCGAGGGGGTACACCTCACATGAATACGGAACCTAGAGTGGCCGCGCCCGACGGCGGCGGCGACGACTTTCGCAGGCTGTTCGAGGAGAGCCTGCGCGCCGTCAAGCCGGGCGAAGTGGTGCGCGGACGCGTAGTCGGCGTCAGCCGCGACCAGGTCACTGTCGACATCGGGTACAAGTCCGAAGGACAGATCCCGATCTCGGAGTTCACCACCCGTGAGGGCGAGGTCACCGTCAAGGAAGGCGACGAGATCGATGTCTTCTTCGACGCGGATGAAGGGGAGCACGGCGGCAT
>JBOHWA010000198.1:0-6039 GCA_050735855.1 Binatia bacterium | reverse complement strand
AGTTCAACGACCGCATCGTCTTCAACTCGGAGATCGAGTTCGAGCACGCCGGGACCGGGTCGTCGGTGTCGTCAGGCAGCGGCGCCGTGGAGGTGGAGTTCGCCACCCTCGACTATCTCTTCGACCCGCGCCTGAACGCGCGCGCCGGCCTCATGCTGGTACCGATGGGCTTCATCAACGAGGTGCACGAGCCGCCGTTCTACCTCGGCAACGTGCGGCCGCCGGTCGAAACGCAGATCCTGCCGACGACGTGGCGCTCGAACGGCGCCGGGCTGTTCGGCGAGTTGACCGAGGGCCTCGAGTACAAGGCCTACGGGCTGACCAGCTTCAACGCCAAGGGCTACACCACCTTCAACCTGCGCGACGCGCGGCAGAGCGGCAACCGCGAGCGCGCCGACGACTGGTCGTTCGTCGGCCGGCTCGACTATGGCGCACCCGAGATCCCCGCCTGGTCGTCGGGCGGTTCGCTCTATCTCGGTGATCAGGGACAGAACGAGCAGTACGGCAACGACGACATCGGCTTCCGCCAGGCCGGGGTGTTCACGCAGATCTACGAGATCCACAGCGAGCTGATGTACCGCGGTCTCTGGCTGCGCGCGCTCGGCAGCACGGCGCTGATCGACGACGCCGGCCTGCTGAGCCAGGACGACTTCATCCAGGCGGCCACGCGCGGCCAGCCGATCGGCAAGGTGCTGCTCGGGGCGTACACCGAGGTGGCCTATGACGTCATGCCGTGGCTGCTGCCCGAGACGACGCAGTACCTGGCCCCGTGGTTCCGCTACTCCTGGCTCGACACCAACAACAAGGTGGCCAAGGGCTTCGTGCGCGATCAGGCGGCGCGCCGCTGGTTCTATGAGTTCGGCCTGCAGTACAAGCCGATCCCGCAGGTGGTTCTGAAAGCCGACTACCACATCCAGGAGGCGGAACAGGGCACACAGCCGGACGAGGTGCGGATCGGCGGCGGCTTCGTGTTCTGAGGGGTTCACCGGGAGGGGGGGCATCGCCCCGCTTCCCTTTTTCGATTCTAATTGAAAATGATTTTCAACTTCAGTAGACGAGAGGCCTATGAGCGACCGAGAGCGCTGCCAGCCGCAGATGCTGGCCCACGAAGGATGTGTGCGTGTCGACCTGTGCGGCTGCGGGCAGGTGCACGTCAGTATCGGCCCCTTCACCGTCCGCCTGGCCCCAGCCCAGTACCGGACCCTATCCGACACCCTGCAGGCGGCGACCGCCCGGCTCTCCACGCGGGACCAGTCGCCGCCGCTGCACTGACCGAGGTCCCGATGCTCGAGCCGGCTGCGTCCGCCCCGCCGCCGGCGGCGAAAAGATTCTGCAGATTGATCTTGATAATGAGTTTCAGAATCACGTATAGCTTCTCTCACCGCCTCGAGCTGCACGGAGATTGCCGACCATGATCGTCTGTCACTGCGCCGGAGTTACCGACACCGCCATCGTCAAGCTGATCCAGGCCGGCGGGGCGTCGACCGTTCGCGATATCGTCAAGCAAACCGGCGCCGGCCGCTGCTGCGCCCCCTGTCGCGACGAGATCCGCAGCTTGCTGCTCCAGGAACAGCCGGCCGCCGAATAGCGGCAACGCGGCGCCTCGGCGCCCCCCGACTTTCCTGAAAAACCCGCGCCGGTGCTTTCTTTTTGCGCCCATCGCGCTATCCTCCATCCAGAAACGAACAGTGTTTCTTGGATTTGACAATCAAGATCAAAACGGAGGGCAGGCGATGAAGGGAAACGCCAAGCTACTGGTCTCGTTGAACGAGATCCTCACCGGCGAGCTGACGGCCATCAACCAGTACTTCATCCACGCCAAGATGTGCGCCAACTGGGGGTTCGACCGCCTCGCACACAAGAACCGCGAGGAGTCGATCGAGGAGATGAAGCACGCCGACAGCCTGATCGAGCGCATCCTCTTCCTCGACGGGGTCCCCAACATGCAGCGCCTCGACAAGGTCCGGGTCGGCGAGACGGTGCACGAGCAGCTCAAGCTCGACCTCAAGTTCGAGGAGGTCGCCATCCCGCGCCTGAACAAGGCGATCGCGCTGGCGGTCGAGGTCGCCGACAACACCACGCGAGAGCTCCTGGAGAGTATCCTCGAATCCGAGGAAGACCACGTCGACTGGCTCGAGGCCCAACTCGGGCTGATCAAGCAGGTGGGCGAGGCGAACTACCTCGCCCAGCAGATCCACAAATAGCGCTCGGCCGGCGCCGGGTCGGGCGCGAGCCCGACTCGCCCTGCGCGCCTGCGCTACGCCGCGGCTCAGAACAGGCAGCCGACCCAGCACGCCAGCCGGTAGACGCCTGCCGCCACGGCACACATGCCCAGGTATGACATCATTTCGTTCACCGCCATTGCGCCCCCCAGACCGATTGCGCGTTCGTGCGGTGCCACCCACCTCCGCCTGCCGCCTCCCGCCCCGCCCTGCGGAATCCGCGTGCACGCTGCTGAGGTGATGGCATCGCATCGCGCGCCATTCTGCAAGTAAAAAGCTCCACCCAAGCCATCGCTGCCGCTTTTTCACAGCAACGCGCTTGCCAATCCCAGGCGCCGCAGACGGCGCGGTTCACGCCGCACAGGTGACAGAAATGTGCGCCCGCCGGCGGCAAGCGAGCGGCCACCCTCGCACCGGCGCCGAGTGCTGCTGGCGCGGCCGCGGCAGCCGATGCCGTGCGCTGCCGCACGCCCGCGGGGTTCGAGGGACGGAGCGCGCGGAGTGTCGGCGGATGCCGGCCGGTGCTAGCGTCGTCAGGGTGTGGTCGTCGATGCGGCGCCGCTGGGCGTTGGTCACCCTGCTGTTGCCGGCCGCCGGGTCGGCAGCGGACGTCCCACCTGAACGCGTGGCGCGCTACTCGGTCGGCCGCGCCGTGGTCCACGGTGACGCCGCCGCCCTCCCCCCGTTCACCTTGCTCGATCGCGACTGGCGCCTGCCGCCGATCGAGACCATCGAGGTCATCGCGGTGGACGAGCACGACGTCGAGCTGTCCGACCGCGCCCTGCACGCCGAGGCCGGGACGGCCGGCGGGCCGACGCCCGGCGACCCCGACGCGCCGATCGCCTTCTCGCTCTCCGAGCGCCTGACCACCGAGCTGCGCTATCGCCACTCGGCGCTGTTCGGCACGGCGCGCAGCGAGCAGCTGCGCAACGACGAGCTCGCCGGCCTGGCGCAGCAGACCGAACGCGATGTCGTCGACCTCGCCCTGTCATGGCGCCTCGCGGGCAACACCGTCGGCGTCGGCTACCAGCTGCAATCGGCGCGCACGGCCGATGACATCGCCGATCTATCGCGCTTCCTGCCCGGCAGCCAGCAGGCGACCCATGCCCTGACCCTCGGCCTAAGGCGCGAATGGGGCGCCGCCCCGGCGCCGGCCGCCGCCGCGCCGCTGCTGCCGCCCGGGCTGAGCGTCGAGGCCGCCGCCACCCCGACAGCCGGCGATCCGTGACGGGGCTGGTCCCCTACAGCGGATTACACGGATTGAGCGGATTTGACGGAGTAGGGCTCAGAAATCCGCTGAATCCGTGCAATCCGTTGTTGCCTACTGATTTCTTGGGCAAAGCCCCGTGAGGGCTCAGCGCCGGCGCCGGCGCGCGCGCGGTTCGTCGAGCACCACCGGGCGCAGCCCCGGTCCCTGGCCCGGCCGCAGCGTCACCACCCGGGTGAAGACGTGCTGAAACGAATGCTCGCCGCCGCGCCGTTCGCCGACGCCGCGCGCCAGGAGCAGCAGGGTTACCGCCCGCAGCGTCGACGAGCCAAGGAAGATGACGGTGTATCCGGCGCTGCCGAGGGCGAGCAACACGGCGCCGCCGAGCAGCGACCCGACGACGATGGCCACCCCATTCAACAGATTATAGAGCGACAGCACCGCCGCGCGGTTGGCATCGTCGCTGTAATCGAAGAAGTTCAGCACGATGGTCAGTTCAAATCCCGCCCAGGCGAAGCCGGCGAGAAGCTGCAAGGCCAGCAGGTAGACGAAGTGGTCGGAGACCGTCCACAGCCCGGCCAGCGGCACCAACAACGTGCCCGCCACCTGCAGCGCGCGCCGGTTGCCGAAGCTGCGCGCGATCTCGCCCCAGTACGCCGACGAGACGATGCGCGACACCAGCACCGCAGCGTTCAACACCGTGAACTCGGCATACGACAGTCCCAGCTCGCGCAGCATGAACGGGGTGAAGTAGGCCGCCGAGATGTGCACCGAGCCCATGACCAGCACCAGCAGCCCGATCAACCGGCCGTAGGGCCGCCGGCTCATGCCGCGCAGCAGCGCCATGAGGTGCGGGCGCGCCACGTGCGCCGGCACGGCCGGCTCGTGCTGACGCCAGAGGTAGAAGGCGCTGAACAATCGGCTCAGGCCGGCGCAGGCGAAGACCGCCACGAATCCGCTCGCCGTTCCCCACGCACTGCGCTCAGCGGCGTGGATCAGGAAGCCGCCGGCGAGGATCGAGGCCAGCAGCACCGCGTTGATCGCCGAGTTGCGCCGGCCGAAGAACCGGCTGCGCACGCGGGCCGGGATCATGCGTCCCATCCAGGCGTTCCAGGCCGGCGTGATGCCGAGCGCGAGCACCCAATACAGCGACACCCAGCCGAGCAGCCGCAGGTAGGCGCCCGGCTCGGCGCCGGCCAGCGCCGCGATCGGCACGAAGCCGACCGCCTGCGCCAGCGCGCCGACGACGACCAGGCGCTTGTTGCCGAAGCGCCGCGCCAGGCGCGGCGCCAGCAACTGGGCGACGGCGCCGGTGAGCATCGGCACCGTGGTGAGCAGGCCGACCTGGAACGACGTCGCCCCGAGCAACAGTGCGAAGGCGGGGAAGTAGAGCTCGCCGAAGCCGAGCATGGCGGCGTTGCCGGCGCCGTCGAAGACGCTGGCGCGCAAACTCTGGCGCAGACTCGACACGCGCTGGGCGAAGGAGCAAAGGGGGAGTAGCGCCGGTGGGCGGCTCTGATAGCGTAGCGCCCGGTGACGCAGCTGCCCGTGAGTGATGCTCTCCCTGCCCTCCTTGTCCGCCGCTGCGCGGCCCGTCCTGCTCTAGCGGCTCGCCGGATGTGATTCCATATGAGCCTGCTGACCGACCAGGACCTCTACCTCTTCAACGAGGGCACGCACGGCAATCTCTACGAGAAGCTCGGCGCGCATCCGCTGGTGGTCGACGGCCGCGCCGGCACGCACTTCGCCGTCTGGGCGCCGAACGCCGCCTCGGTCGCCGTCGTCGGCGACTTCAACGCCTGGAACCGCCGCGCCAACGGGCTCGCGGCGCGCGGCAACTCGGGCATCTGGGAAGGATTCGTCGCCGGCGTCGGCAGCGGCGCGGTGTACAAGTACCACATCGTCTCGCGCCTCAACGGCTTCCAGGTCGACAAGGCCGACCCCTTCGCCTTTCACGCCGAGCTGCCGCCGCGCACCGGCTCGATCGTCAGCGCCCTGCAGTACGAGTGGCAGGATGCCGACTGGATGGCCGCCCGCGCGCAGCGCCAGGCGATCGACGCCCCGATGGCGGTGTACGAGGTCCACCTCGGCTCGTGGCAGCGCGACCCCGCCCACCCCGATCGCGTCCTCAGCTACCGCGAGCTGGCCCCGCGCCTGGCCGACTACGCGCACCACATGGGCTTCACCCACGTCGAGCTCATGCCGATCATGGAGCACCCGTTCTACGGCTCGTGGGGCTATCAGACGACCGGCTACTTCGCGCCGACCAGCCGCCACGGGTCGCCGGAGGACTTCATGGCGTTCGTCGACGTGCTGCACCAGCGCGGCATCGGCGTGCTGCTCGACTGGGTCCCCTCACATTTCCCCAGCGACGAGCACGGCCTGGCGTACTTCGACGGCACCCACCTCTTCGAGCACGCCGACCCGCGCCAGGGCTTCCACCCCGACTGGAACAGTCTGATCTTCAACTACGGGCGCAACGAGGTGCGCAGCTTCCTGCTCAGCAGCGGGCTGTTCTGGCTCGATCGCTACCATGCCGACGGTCTGCGCGTCGACGCCGTCGCCTCGATGCTCTACCTCGACTACTCGCGCAAGGAAGGAGAGTGGATC
>JBOHWA010000197.1:0-2964 GCA_050735855.1 Binatia bacterium | reverse complement strand
CCAGAGCGCGGCGAGGAGGACGTGTTGCCGTGAGCGGCCGCTCGATGCGCCAGCGGATCGCCTTGACCGCGATCCTGTTCGGGGTGGTGTTTGCCGGCCTGGCGGCGCGCGCGGTGCAGTTGACCGTCCTGGACGGCGCCTGGCTCAAGCAGCGGGCCGATCGCCAGCATCATCAGCAGGTGCCGATGACGGCGCAGCGCGGCGCGATCCTCGATCGCAGCGGCGAGCCGTTGGTGCTGAGCCGCGAATCGGCGGCGGTCTATCTGCGGCCGCGCGAGCTTGCGGCCGGACCCGAAACCCTGCGGACCGTGGCGCGCCTGCTCGACCTGCCGCAGGACTACGTCGTGCAGCGCGCGGCGGCGGCGGCGCCGTTCGTCTGGCTGCGCCGCCAGGTGCCGTTGGATCGGTGGACGGCGATCGAAGATATGAAGGTGCCGGGCATCGGCAGCCAGCCGGCGCGCCAGCGGGTGTACCCGCATGGGCCGCTGGCGGGGCAGGTGCTCGGATTTACAGGCGTCGACGGCCATGGCCTCGAGGGCATCGAGCGTGCCCGGGATGCGGAGTTGCAGGGTGAGGTGGTGGAGGCCGTGGTCGTCGGTCACGACGCGCGGGGGCGACGGTTTGAGCTGGATGAGGAGATGGGGTCGCTCCCGCGCGCCGGTGCAGAGGTGGAGCTCACCATCGATGCCGGCCTGCAGCGCGTCGCCGAAGCCGAGCTCGAGCGCGCCGTGGCGACGTTCCAAGCCAAGGCGGGCACCGTGGTCGTGCTCGATCCCCACACCGGCGAAGTGCTGGCGATGGCCACCGTGCCGCGCTTCGACCCGAACCAGTTCGCCGCCGCCACGGCGGCGCAGTATCGCAACCGCGCCATCACCGACGTGTACGAGCCCGGGTCGACGTTCAAAGCCATGCTCGCCGCCTCGGCGCTGACCGAGGGCGTCGTCCGCCCCGAAGAGCGGATCAGCTGCGAGAACGGTCGCTACCCGGTCGGCCGGCGCACCATCCGCGACGCCCATCCGCACGGCATCCTCAGCTTCGCCGACGTCATCGCTCAATCGAGCAACATCGGCTGTGCCAAGATTGCCGAGCGCCTTGGCAATGCGCGCTTCAACGCGGCGATCGAGCAGTTCGGCTTCGGCCGCCCCACCGGTATCGATCTGCCCGGCGAAGCGCCGGGCATGCTGCGGCCGGTCGACAAATGGGGCCGCATCCATTTGATCACCACCGCCTTCGGCCAGGGCATCGCCGTCACCCCGCTGCAGCTGACGCGCGCCTTCGCGGCCATCGCCAACGGCGGGCGATTGATGCGGCCCTACACCGTGCGCCGCGTCACCGCCGCCGACGGCACGGTGGCGTACACCGGCCGGCCCCACGTCGACGGCCAGGTGCTGTCGCCGCAGACCGCCGCCGCGGTGACCTCGCTGCTGGTGCGCGTCACCGAGGCCGGCACCGGCAAGCAGGCGCGCATCGAGGGGTTCACCGTCGCCGGCAAGACCGGTACGGCGCAGAAGGTCGAGAACGGTCGCTACCATCCGCGCGATCGCATGTCGTCGTTCATCGGCTATGTGCCCGCCGAGAATCCGGCGCTGGTGATCCTCGCCGTCGTCGACTCGCCGCGCACCGCCACCTACGGTGGCGTCGTCGCCGCGCCGATCTTCCGCGCCGTCGCCGAGTACGGCCTGGCGCGCCGTGGCATCCTGCCGCGCGCCGAGGCGGCGCAGGATCTGCGCTTCGCCGACGGCGATCCGACCGAGGACGACGCGGCCCTGTTGCCGATTGAGGCGGCCGCATCGGCCATCGCCGTGCCCGGCGGGGTGCCGAGCTTTCTCGGTCTCAGCATGCGCGAAGCCCTGGTGCGCGCGCACAGCGAGGGCTGGGAGGTGCGCGTCGAGGGCTCCGGCTACGTCACCGCCCAGGACCCGCCGCCCGGCGTGGCGGCGGACGGCCGCAGCATCGCCCTGCGCTTTGGTTCGACCGTGTCCTGACGTTATGAGTCAATCGGCGGCGCGGGAACGGAACTGGTCATCGATGGTCTGGACCGGACAGGAGATCGTGACCGCCACGGGTGCCGCCGCGTCGGCGCCGGTGGCAGATCTGGCGTTCGAGAGCGTGTGCATCGACTCGCGCGCCGTCGCCGCGGACACCCTGTTCGTCGCCCTGCGCGGCGCCCACCACGACGCGCACCGGTTCGTCGCCGACGCACTGCGTCAGGGCGCCGTCGCGGCCCTGGTCGAGGAGGCCGTGCCCGGCGCCGATCCGGCCCGCCTGCTGCGCGTGCCCGACACGCTGCGCGCGCTCGGCGATCTGGCCGCCTACAGCCGCCGGCGCTGGGGCGGACCGGTGGCGGCGATCACCGGCAGCAACGGCAAGACCACGACCAAGGAGATGCTCGCGGCGATCGCGGCGGCGGACAGCCGCCTGCGCGGCCGCACGCTGGCGACACACGGCAACCTCAACAACCTGATCGGCCTGCCGCTCACCGTGCTGCGCCTGCGCGGCGACGAGGCGGCGGCGATCCTCGAGATGGGCATGAACGCGCCGGGCGAGATCGCCCGCATGACCGAGATCGCGGCGCCGACCATCGGCGTGATCACCAACGTCGGTCCCGCGCATCTGGAAGGGCTCGGTACCATCGAGGGGGTCGCGGCGGCGAAGGGCGAGCTGTTCGCCGGTCTGGGCCCCGAGGCGACGATCGCGGTCAACCGCGACGATCCGCACGTCGTCCGCCAGGCGGCGCGGTTCACCGGCCGCCGCATCGAGTTCGGCCACGGCGGCGAGGTGTGGGCCGATGCGATCGACGACCGCGGCTTCGATGGGGTCGACTTCACCCTGTGCGTCGGCGCGGCCCGCGCGCGCGTGCGGCTGCGCATGGCCGGCCGCCACAACGTGCAGAACGGGCTCGCCGCCGCCGCGGTGGCGCACGGGCTCGGCCTCGATCTCGCCACCATCGCCGCGGGGTTGTGC
>JBOHWA010000196.1:0-2534 GCA_050735855.1 Binatia bacterium | reverse complement strand
CCAGGGGCCGCGCCGGCACGGAAGCGGACGGCGCGATCAGCGTGGACCGACGACGACGCGCTCGACCGGGTCGGGGACCTCGGCCGCGGGCCACAGGGCTGAGCGGAAGTACTCGAAGCGGTGCCAGGAGGCCGAGGTGCTGGCGAAGTAGGTGGTGCGCGGGTCGGCGCTGGGACCCGAGGAATGGGCGAACAGCGCCTCGTCAGGCTTCGAGAGATCGCAGATGAAGCGGCTGGTGGCGCCGACCAGGGCGTAGAGCGTGCCGCGCATCGGGATCGAGCGCGATGGGTTGACAGTGTACTCGTCGCCCGGGAACGGGCCTTCGAAGGCACGGAAGCGGCGGCCGACGAGCGGCAGCAGGGCCAGCGCCGTGCCCAGCCAGACGCGCTGCGTGGTCCCCCAGCGCCAGCGGGTCGGGTCGACACCCTGCCGCGACGCCGCGCGGTTGACGGCGGCAAAGAACGACTCGCGCACCAGCTCCGCCAGCGGCTTGCAGGCGGCGCGCTCGAGGTCGGCGCGCAGCGGGTCGGCGGCATCGAGGAGCAGGGCGTGCATGCGCGGCATGGCCTTGCGCCCGTTGGCGTAGCGGCCGCCGAGCGCGCCGAGCAGCGGGCGGAAGAGGCGCTGCGGCAGGTCCTGCTGCATGAGCGCGAAGATCAGGCCGCCGCTGCTGTCGGCGGGGAAGCGGCCGTCCCATTGGCGCAGCGTGTCGAGTGCCGCGGCGCCGACGTCGTTGCCGGCGACCGTCCCGATGGCGGCGACGAACGCGTCGCGCAGCGCCGGGGCGTAGTCGCCGACCACGTCGGCCTGCAGGGCGGCGAAGCTCTCAGTGGTGTGGGTCGGCTGCGCGGCGAGCAGGGTCTCGATGCGCGCCGTGCGATAGCGCGGCTCGCAGTGCGTGACGGTGAACGCGATGGTGTGCTGCGCGTCGGTCGCCGAGTTGGCGGTGGCGACGAAGCCGCGCGGCGGGTTGAGTTGCTTGGGCATCTCCTCGAACGGCACCCAGCCGCGCCACTGCGCGTCGGGATCCTGCGCGTCGCGCACGAACAGCCCGTCGCGCGTGCGCCGCGGTACGCGGCCGAACAGCTCCCAGCCGATGTGCCCGTCGCGGTGGCCGTAGGTGTGGTTGAAGTCGAACGGCCCGTCGTTGATCAGCGCCAGGCCGGCGCGGTGCTGCTCGACGGTCTGCGCCTCGGCCAGCGCCAGATAGCCTTCGACGTAGTGTGCCAGGTCGCTCGGCACGGCGCGCACGGCGAGCTCGACGCCATCGTGATGGCGCCAGCCGGGATAGAGGATGCCGTGCTCGCACGACTCCCACTCGTGCACGATGCGACGGCCGAAGCGGGTGGGCAGCTCCTCGCGCTGTCGGGTGATCGCGCCGCTGCCGTGCTCGGTGCGGTAGCGGGTCGCGTCCTCGGGCAGGCGGTGGATGCGGTAGAGATCGTAGCCGTCGCGAAAGCCGGTGGTGCAGCCCCAGGCCAGCGCGCCGTTGTGGCCGAAGCCGAACACCGGGCAGCCGGGGAAGACGCCGCCCTGCACGCGGTAGGCGGGGCACTCCAGGTGGACGTGGTGCCAGAAGGTGGGCAGCGGCATGAACGGCACGTGCGGATCGTTGGCGACCAGCGGCGCGCCGCTGGCGCTGTGGGCGGCGTCGACCGCCCAGTTGTTGCTGCCGCCACCGGTGCCGTGCAGCGGCAGCTCCGGCTCGGGCTCGGGGCCGCGCGCCGCGTAGCTGGTCGGGACATCGGCCCACGGCGCCTCGGGAAAGAGGCGCTGCGCGAAGGCGTCGCCGAGCTGGCCGCGCACCGCGTCGAAGACCAGCTCGTTCTCGAACGCGGTGAGCGAGACGACGAAGGCGCAGGTGCGCCCGGCGAGCAGGCAGTCGGCCGGATGCCACGGGCGCAGCGGCCCGGCGAGGAGGTACTCGGGCGGATACGCGCCCTGCAGGGCGCGCAGGGCGGCGTTGACGCCGTCGGCGAAGGCGGTCAGCAGCGCGACGACACGCGGCGAACAGCGGTCGAAGTCGGCCCGACTCTGCGCCTCGAAGCCGAACGGGCGGACGAAGCGGTCGATGTCGCCGACGCGCCTACCGGCGGCCAGGTCGTTGCCGCCGGGCGCCTTCCAGTCGCCGAGCAGCTGCACCAACCGCCCGGCGCCGAGGTGGCGGATGACGTCGACGAAGAAGAAGCGATCCGCCGCCTGCAGATAGCCGAGCGCGGCGTAGAGATCCGCTTCCTCCTCGGCGTAGATGTGCGGGATGCCGCGCCCGTCGCGGATCACCTCGAGCCGGCCGCGCAACGGCGGCAGGTTGGCGGCGTCGAGGGCGGGAATGGTGCGCGGGCGCGGGGCCGCGCGCATCACATCGAGGATGCCCGCCAACATGGCGAGCCGGCGTTTGGGCGGCAGCGGGGCGGTGGACATGATCCGCGCTGCAGTAGCGCGTTCCGCGGCGCAGCTCCAGCGCCAGATGTGGAGAGCGGGAGCTCGCTCCCGCTCTCCCGAAAAAGGGCCGTCGATGCCTACTCGTCCATGTC
>JBOHWA010000195.1:0-3448 GCA_050735855.1 Binatia bacterium | reverse complement strand
TAAAAGCGAAAGGCCGACCACGGATTGCGCGGATTGACAGATTTCACGGAGGGAACCCTCAGAAAATCCGTGTGATCGGCTCGTATCGGCTCAATCCGTGGTTTGCGTTTTCTTTTCTGGGAAAAGCAGGCCGTGCGCTTTGCCCCGAAGGGAAAGGCAAACCACGGCTCGCGCGGAATACGCGCCGATTGCCCGGGAATTTCTGAGGGTTTCTCCGTGAAATCCGTCAATCCACGCAATCCGCGGTCGGCTTCCTTTTTGGGCAAAGCCGGGGCCGCGCTCACGTCGGCAGCTCGAGCCAGAGCTGGCGCCCGCCGTCCCAGCGCGCGCGCTGGGCTCGAAACCCGGCGCGCTCGTAGAGCCGCAGCGCATCGATATTCCGCTCGTTGGTGGTCACCCCGACGACCTTGGCCCCGCGCGAGCGCGCCGCGTCCAGCGCCGCGCCCAGCAGCTGGCGGCCGACGCCGCCGCGGCGCGCCGACGGCATCACGAAGAGATCATCGAGCTGCGCCTCCAGGGCGGCGACCCAGAGCGAGTAGCGAAGGCGCAGCGCCGCGTAGCCGACCACCTCTCCCGTGCGTCCGAGGGCGATGAGAAACTGCGCATCGGGGTCGTGAAGCAGTCGACGCACCGAAGCAGGTATGCCACCGCTGTCGGGCTCCGCAAGCCGCAGATGACCGCGGAACGCGGCGATCAGGCGCGCCAGCGCGTCGATGTCGCGCTCTGTCGCGGATTGGATCTCGCAGACGGGCTTGACGCCCCGGATCATGGGACCGCTCGCCCCTCACTCATGCGGATGTAGTATCCGTCCGGGTCGGTCAGACGAAAATCTCGATCGCCCCACGGCTGGACCGCAATCTCCCCTGGCGCGTCGCCGGCCGCGATGAGCGCCTCGCGCAGCTCATCAAGGCGGTTGGTGTAGAGGACGATTTCCGTGCCGATCGGTGGATACCGCAGGAAGGCAGCCAGGCGAAGCGGCAGCCACCACGGCACGGGTGAGAGGGCCACCACCGTGTTGCCGCTGCGGAGGGTGGAATAGCCGTCCGGCTTCGCGTCAGCCACCGAAAAGCCAAGCACCTCGTAGAAGCGAACCGACTCGCTTGCATCGGTGACGAAGAGCTCGAACTTGGAGTCAACGACCTGGCCGTTGGCGCTGGCGGTATGAGCGATCAGCAGCGCCATCAACCACCGCACGGCAACGACACTCAACCCCGTTCGCATCATTCACGACTCCTGTCGCCGCTACGCGGACCGACCGGATGCTAGCCTTGATGAGACAAAAGACTTCAACGCGAAGACGCGAAGACGCGAAGTGTTACCGAGGAGTCTGCACCCGGCCGGCTCGTTCCCAATCCGCATCCGCGATGTGGTTCCGGGAACGCTCGCTCCACAGCTGCGCTCCTCTGGTCTTCGCGCCTTCGCGCCTTCGCGTTGATCTTTTTCTGTCACTTCAAGGCTAACTCGCCGCGCCCAACACCCACGCCGCCGTATCGGCGGGCAGCTCGGGAATCTGCTGCATGAACTCGGCGAGATTGTCGCCGACCAGGTTGGCGCCGAGGTTCAGGCGCAGGAACTCGTGGTAGTGCGTCGCCACCCGCTCGCTCAAGAGGCCGCAGCGCCGCAGGGTCGGGATGACGAAGCCCTGCACCGGTCCCAGCCGTTGCCCCTTGGCGGCGTGGCGCGTGAGCTCGTCGCGCTCGCGCGCCACGCAGGCGAAGAGCTCGTGCGTGTCGACGCCGATCTCCTGCCACAGCGGCAGGATGGCGGCGATCAGCGTCTGCTGGTTGCGGCTGTCGATCAGCGTCCGCGCGGCGTCGAGGGCGAAGTCCTCGAGCTCGGTGCGCGCCGCGTCGCTCAGATGCGGCACGCAGCGCTCGACGTACTGCACCCCGTAGGCGTGGTGGCGCGACTCGTCGCGCGCCACGTAGGTGAGCAGGTCCTTCAGCAGGGGCTCCTCGGTCAGGTTGCGCATCTCGCGGAAGCTGTAGAGCGCCAGGCCCTCGACCACGATCTGCATGCCGACGAGCTTCTTCAGCCAGTCGTCGGTCTCCAGCGTCAGGTCGAGCACGCGCTTGACCGGCGCGGCGATCGGCTGCACCTGATCGAGCTTCTTGATGTAGCGCGCGAAGACCTCGACATGGCGCGCCTCGTCCATCGTCTGGGTGGCGGCGTAGAATTTCGCATCGGTGTGCGGCACGGCGTTGACCAACTGCGCCGCGACCATCAGCGCGCCCTGCTCACCGTGCAGGAAGTTGCTCAGCCGGAAGGCGGCGGTGCGGCGCGTCAGCTCCCAGGTGGTCTCTTCGCTGAGCGCCTTCCAGAACGACGTCTGTTCGATCGGCAGCGCGCTGCCCAGCGGCGTCGCGGCGAAGCGCGCCTGATCGATCGGCCGATCCCAATCGAGATCGCGCTCGGCGACCCACTGGGCCTCGGTGGCCTTGTGGTAGAGCCGGCGCAGCTCCTCGACCTCGGGGTCGTAGTTCCACTGGAAGACGACCTTCATCGCCGTGTCGAGGCCCGGCTCCTGCGTCGTCGTCTGCAGCATGAAGTCGCTCATCACCAATCTCCTTGGGAGGGTCCGCTCACGGGCGGCGCGCGGCGCGCGCCCGGGTCGGTTGGGTGGGGGTCGATTCACCCACCGCCCGGATGAAGCCGCGCAACGCGGCGATCGCTTCGTCGGGCTGCCCGGCGGCGAGCGCCGCCAGACAGCGATCCATGGTCGGCACGATGTGCCCGGGGTCGCGCCGCAACAGGTGGCGCGCGTGCTGCATCGCTTCGGAGCCGAAGAAGTCGCGCACCTTGCGCGCCAGCATCTGCCAGACGCGGTTGCCGGTCATATCGGAGAGCAGCACCAGCACCTCGCGCCCGGCTGCGAAGCGCGCCTCGCGCTCGCGCTGCTCGTCGGCGACCATCGCGCGCAGATCACGGAGGGCGTCGAGGTGCGCCGGACGGTGGCGCTCGATCGCCAGGCGCGCCATCTCGAAGAACAGCGGCATGATCACCTCGAGCGCCTCGCCGAGCGCCGCCACGTCGAGCCGCTCGCCGTGGTAGATGATCGCCGGCAGGACGCTGAGCGACGCCTCGGTCAACGGCAGCACGGTGGCGCCGTCGCCCTGGCGGACGCTGACCAGCTTCAGCCCCTCGAGCACCTTGATCGCCTCGCGCACCGAGGTGCGGTTGACCTGGAACTCCTGCGCCAGCTCGCGCTCCGGCGGTAGCTTGCTGCCCGCCGGCAGGCGGCCGTCGAGGATCGCGTCGCGCAACTGCTCGGCGACCGACTCGTGCACCCGCCGCCGCAGCGGCGGCTGAAACGGCACGACCTTGCTGGGCCCGCTCATCAGCCATTGGGTTATCCAATGGTCCAACCAATTGCAACCCGAACGGATGAGACGCGGCCGTCCGCGTGGAGGGCGCCGGGCCCTCGGCGCCGGGGGGTGGTGTGGCGGGG
>JBOHWA010000194.1:0-1958 GCA_050735855.1 Binatia bacterium | reverse complement strand
GGGTATCCCAGCCGGCCCGCCACCGGCGCGCGGTCGAGGCAATGGCACGACGGGGGGAGCGTCCGCCGCTCGGGATCAGTTGGATCGTCACCTGGCCGTTGAGCGCGGCCTTCGCGGCGCTCGTGTTCCTCGCGGCGGAGGAAGTGCGGCAGCCGGCCCACGAGGTGGCGCCCGAGGCGGCGGTGATGGCGCCCGACTGGAGCGCGCACTTCCCCGAACGACTGGCCGCGATCGATGCCGCGCTGCGCAAGTCGGCGCTGCGGCTGCCGGCGCCGGTCGAAGACGAGCGCGGCTCCGGACCGCTGCGATGGCAGCACCGCCTGTATGAGGTCGAGCTCAAGCGCGAGGAGCAGGCGCAGGCGGAGGCGGCGATTGAAGCGGTGCGCGGGGTCGACCCGGGCCTGTCGCTCAGCGCCGACAACCAGGCCGACGGCACCGAGGTGCGCATCGGCCTCGACGGCCTGCTGGTGTCGACGGTGCGCTTTCACTGGCGCGACAAGCCGAAGGTGCGGCCGCGCATCGCGTTGGTGATCGGACCGCTCGGAGACGACTTGCGCGTCGCCCGCCAGGTGATCGAGATCGACGGGCCCGTGGTGCTGGGCGTGCGACCCTTCCGGCCGTTCTCACGCCAGGTAGCGGAGCTCGGGCGCATGTTCGATCGCGAGGTGGTCGTACAGCTCGACGGCAGCGAGCCGGGCGGCGAGGGTGCACCGGCCGACGCGGGGGCGCGCCTCGACGCCGCGCTGGCCTCGGTGCCGGCGGCGGTCGGCGTGGCGTGGCAGGCGGCCGCGGCCGGCCGGGCGGCGCCCGACAAGGGCCTGCTGGCCGAGCTGCAGCGCCGTCGCCTCCTCTACGTCGGCCAGCCCGGTGCCCAGGGTGCCGAGGCCGCCGCCCTGCCGGCGCCGACCAGTCTGCCGGGGGCTGCGGCCGAGAGTGCGGCGGTATCGACCGAGCTCGGCGCGATCGCGGCGCGGGCGCAGAGCGACGGGACGGCCATCGGCGTCGGTGAGCCGACCGACGCCACGCTCAGCTCGCTGCGCGAGGTGCTGCCGCAGTGGCAGGCGGCGCAGATCGACTTCGTCCCGGTCTCGGCGCTGGCTGCGCCGGTCAACTTGTCCGCCCGCTGAACGCTTTGTTACAGTCCGCCGATGCGCACCCCGCTCGGCGCCGCTCAACCGTTGCCGGTGTTGAGCGTCAGCGATCTCAACCGGCTGCTCAAGCGCTCGCTTGAGACCGACTACGCCGAGGTGTGGGTGGGCGGTGAGATCTCGAATCTGCGCGTGCCGAGCTCGGGCCACGTGTACTTCTGCCTGAAGGACGCGCGCAGCCAGATCGCCGCCGTCCTGTTCCGCTCGGCGGCGCGCCTGGTGCCGTTTCGGCCCGCCGACGGCCTCGACGTCATCGCGCACGGGCGCATCAGCCTCTACGAACCGCGCGGTGATCTGCAACTCTACGTCGATGCGCTCGAGCCGCGCGGCGTCGGCGCGGTGCAGCTCGCCCTCGAGCAGCTCAAGGAGCGGCTGGCGGCCGAGGGGCTGTTCGACGCCGCGCGCAAGCGCCCGCTGCCGGCCTGGCCGCGCGCCGTCGGCGTGGTCACGGCGCTGAGCGGCGCGGCGATCCACGACATCGTCGCGACGCTACGGGCGCGCCAGCCGTCGGTGCGGGTGATCGTCCGCCCGGTGCGGGTGCAGGGGCAGCAGGCGGGGGCCGACATCGTCGCCGCGCTCGCCGACCTCGCCGCGGTGCCCGACGTCGACGTGGTGATCGTCGGGCGCGGCGGCGGCTCGCTGGAGGATCTGTGGGCCTTCAACGAGGAGCGCGTCGCGCGCGCCATCGCCGCCTCGCCGCGGCCGGTGGTGTCGGCGGTGGGTCACGAGATCGACGTGACGCTGGCCGACCTGGCCGCCGACTGCCGGGCGGCGACGCCGACCGCGGCCGCCGCGCTGGTGGTGCCGGAC
>JBOHWA010000193.1:0-2240 GCA_050735855.1 Binatia bacterium | reverse complement strand
GCCGCGCGCGGCGCGGACGACGCGGTCGCCGGGGCGCAGCAGCGTCCGGCAAACGGCGACGTCATCGGTCGGTCCGGCGACGGCGACGATCTCGAACGCGCTCGGATCACAGGCCTGCGCCGTCCAGTCGCGCAGACAGGAGGCCAGCACCCCACGGCCCTGCGCCAGCGGGATGATCACCGACAGTGCCGGCGCGCCGGCCGGCGCGACCTTGCTGCGCGCGGCGTCGACTTCTCGCAACATCCGATCGCATTGATTGCACAGAGGCGCCCCGACGCACTAGGGGCTGGGTGCTCTAGCGAGGAGGACGGGCATGGAGACGTCAGAGATCACGATCGAGGAGTTCGCGCGCATCGAGCTGCGCGTCGGCACGATTCGCCAGGCCGAGCCGCATCCGAATGCCGATCGGCTGTTGGTGCTGCAGGTCGACATCGGCGAGGCGGAGCCGCGCCAGCTGGTGGCCGGCATCCGCGCCGCCTACGACCTGCGCACCCTGGTCGGCCAGCAGGTGGTGGTGGTCGCCAACCTCAAGCCGGCGACGCTGCGCGGTGTCGAGAGCCGCGGCATGCTGCTCGCGGCCAGCGATACCGCCGGGCTGGCGGTGGTCGCTCCCTGGCGCCGTTTCGCGCCGGGGACGAAGGTGAAGTAGCCGCTGGGAGCGCGGGCGGCCCGCCCGCTCTTGGCGGTTGGGGGGCTTTGCCCAACAAAAGAACAAGCGAACCACGGATCGCGCGGATACGATCCGATCGCACGGAGATCCGTAGGCCTTCTATCCTTCAATCCTCGCAATCCGCGGTTGGTATCCTCCTTTTCTTGGGCAACGCCGGTTGGGGGAAAACGTTGCGCGATGTCGGCTCCCCCCTCGCAAGAGCGGGCGGGCCGCCCGCGCTCCCCGCGGGTCACATTTCCACCTCCAGCACGGTGGCGAGCGGATCGAGCAGCGCCTCTGGGACGTCGATGACCAGCTCGCCGCTGGGGTCGGAGTTGAGGATCTGGTCGGCGACCGAGCAGCGGGTGCGGAAGGTCAGGGCCGTGCCGCTGCGCAGCTCGCGCACGCCGCGCACGTGGCGGATGGCGATGCCGCGCACGACGACGGACTCGTATGGCCGCATGAGCAGGTGCAAGTAGATGCGCGTGCCGCGGCGCGTGCTCGGCCCGTAGAACTGCCACGCTTCGAGGCCTGGGCTGGTCTCGTGGATGCTGGCGCCGTACGCCTCCATCCAGGCGGTGATGGCGTCGAGGCGCTGGCGCTGTTCGGCGGGCAGGCTGCCGTCGCCGGTCGGGCCGACGTTGAGCAGCAGGTTGCCGCCGCGGCCGGCGACCTCACACAGGGCGTGCACCAGCTGGCGAGCCGACTTGTGGTTGGTGTCGCTCGGATTGTAGCCCCAGCTGTCGTTGACCGTCATGCAGGTTTCCCACGCGCGCGCCGGCGGGTGGGGAGGGATGAACTGTTCGGGGGTGTCGAAGTCGCCGCCGCCGGGCAGGCGGTCGTTGATCAGGATGCCGGGCTGCAGCGCGCGGATCAGCGCCTCGAGCTCGGTGCTCTGCCAGTCGGCGGCGCTGCGCTCCCAGCCGCCGTCGAACCAGATCAGATCGATCGGTCCGTACTGGGTCAGCAGCTCGCGGATCTGCGTCTGCAGCACGGCGAGGTAGCGCTGCCACTGCTCGGCCGTCGGGCGCGGCGCGGCACCCATCGAGTAGGGGCGGTCGGCGTCGGTGAAGGGCGGGTAGTCGGGGTGGTGCCAGTCGGAGAGCGAGAAGTAGAAGCCGACGCGCAGGCCGGCGGCGCGCGTCGCGTCGACGAACTCGCGCACCAGATCGCCGCCGTAGGACGTCATGGCGATCGACCAGTCGGTCGCCCGCGTCGGCCACAGCGCGAAGCCGTCGTGGTGCTTGGTGGTCAGCACCGCGTAGCGCATGCCGGCGCGCTGCGCCCGTGCCAGCCAGTCGCGCGCGCTGTCGCGGCGCGGCGCAAAGGCGTGCGCGCCGGCGTGATATTCGTCCGCCGGTATGTCCTGGCAGGCCGGAAAGACCGACACCCCGCCGACCAGCGGCCACGACAGCTCCCACCCCTGGCGGCTGACGTGCCCCCAGTGAACGAACATCCCGAACCGTGCCGACTCGAACCAGGTCGCCATGCGTCCCCTCCGAGCCGCGCAGCCTAGCGCTGCTTCGCCATCGACTTCCACTGCGCGGGCGCCGATTGGAGGGCGCCGGGCCCCTCGGCGCCGTGTGTGCGA
>JBOHWA010000192.1:0-1726 GCA_050735855.1 Binatia bacterium | reverse complement strand
GCTTCATGATCACCTGCATGGTCTGGTCGGCGATCAGCGCTCATCTCATCGACCGTCAGTTCCGCCGCGCCACCGGCTGGGCCGTGGTCGGTGCCATCGCGGCCTTCTTCGGCTTCATCCACGCCGGCGCCATCACCCCCGCCGGCGGCGTCTACGATATCGGCATCGCCACCGGCTGGCGCTGGGCAGTCGGCTACCTCCTCTGCGGCCTGTTCTTCCTCGCCGTCGAACGCTGGACAACAGACTCGTAGGCATTGAGAGTCTGCCCCCCTCCTGGCGGTGGGGTGCATTGATAATCTGAGCACGACTCGGTATTAAATGAGCTTGCTCAGTACGGATCAGGCGCCGGATGGGCGGCGGCTGCAGAACAAGGCGGCGAAGCTCGCCAAGATCGAGCGCGCGGCGCGCCGCTTGTTCGCCAAGCAGGGATTCCACGACACCACCACGCGGGAGCTCGCGGCGGCCGCCGGGATCGGGACGGGGACCCTCTTCCTCTACTTTCCAGGCAAGAAGGACCTGCTGATCCATCTCTTCAAGCAGGACATCGCGGCGGTGGAGGAGGTGATCTTCGCCGGGCTCGATCGCGAGCTGCCGCTGCGCAGTGCGCTGCTGCACGTGTTCGACGGCCTGTACGGCTGTTATGAGCGCGATCTGCCGCTGGCGCGGGTCTTCATCCAGGAGCTGTTGTTCCTCGACGCGGGACATCGCCGCGACGTCGGCGGTTTCACCGCCGAGTTCCTGCAGCGCCTGGTCGGCCTGATCGAAGCGGCGCGCGCGCGCGGCGAGCTCGGCGGCGCGGTCGACGCGGCGCAGCTCGCGTATGCCGCCTTCGGTCTCTACTGTTTCACGCTGATCAACTGGCTCGGCGGCCTGCTGCCGAGCCGCGACGCGGCGCGCCTGCAACTGCGCGCCAGCCTGGTGCTGCTGCTCAGCGGCCATTTGGCGCGGGGACCCCGATGACGACCTATGACGATGCGTTGACTCTCGGCACGGCGCGCCAGCGCTACTTCGATGCCAACGGCTTCGACGGCAGCTACGACGAGCGCTGGGTCAAACTGCAGGCCGGGCCGATCCCGTTGTACTTTCCCAACGCCAAGGGCCGCGTGCGCGCCGTCAAGTTGCACGACCTGCATCACATCGCCACCGGCTACCAGACCGACTGGACCGGCGAAGCCGAGATCGCCGCCTGGGAGATCGCCGGCAACTGCGGCCGCTTCGGCTGGGCCTGGCAGTTGAACCTCTCCGCCCTGGTGATCGGCCTGGCGATCGCCCCGCGCCGCACCTTCCGCGCCTTCGCCCGCGGCCGCCGCTCGCGCAACCTGTACACCACCGAAGGCGACTTCCGCGATCAGCTGCTCGGCCGTGCCGTCGGCACCGTTCGCCACACCCTCGGCCTCGATCACCCGCCCGCCCCGGCGACTGCCGTCGACGTCCTCGCCTTCGCCGCCGCGAGCCTCGCTGCGGTCGCCTACACGCTCGCCCCGCTCGCCATCCTCGCCTGGTGGTGGTTCTGAGCGCGCCTCCCGGGGTCGGACCTCCGCAAGCTCTTGAAATGGCTATCGAGTCTGATCGGCGCCGCTGAAGTGTTTCATTCTAGCCTTGATGAGACAAAAGACTTCAACGCGAAGACGCGAAGACGCGAAGTGTTACCGAGGAGTCTGCACCCGGCCGGCTCTTTCCCAATCCGCATCCGCGATGTGGTTCCGGGAACGCTCGCTCCACAGCT
>JBOHWA010000191.1:0-10409 GCA_050735855.1 Binatia bacterium | reverse complement strand
GCGCGATGACGAACTCCGGGCGCTCCGCCGCGGCCGCCGTGGCGTTGGCCAGCACGATCGCCAGCCGCTCGACGCCGAGCGCAAAGCCGACGCCCGCCACCTCGGGTCCGCCGAGATCCTTCACCAGCCCGTCGTAGCGCCCGCCGCCGCCGATGGCGTTCTGCGCCCCCAGCCCCGGCGCGACGATCTCGAACGCCGTGCGGCAATAATAGTCGAGGCCGCGCACCATGTACGGCGCCAGACGCGGCTCGACGCCCTGCCCCGCCAGCAGCGCCCGGACGCGCGCGAAGTGCTCGCGGCAGTCGGCGCAGGCGTGGTCGACCATGCGCGGCGCCGTCTCGCGCAGGGCCAGACAGCCGGGCGACTTACAGTCGAGCAGGCGCAGCGGGTTGGTCTCCAGGCGGCGGCGGCACTCGTCGCACAGCGCGTCGAGGTGCGCCCGGCCCCAGGCGACCAGCGCCTCGCGATAGGCCGGCCGGCAGGTGTGGCAGCCGAGCGTGTTGATCTGCACCTCGGCCCCCGCGATGCCAAAATCCGCCAGCAGATCGTGCAGCAAAAGGAGGATTTCTGCGTCGGCCGCCGGATCGTCGCGGCCGAGCAGCTCGGCGCCGATCTGCGAGAACTGCCGCAGGCGGCCCTTCTGCGGGCGCTCGCGGCGGAACATCGGGCCGAAATAGAAGAGCTTGGAGACCGGCTCGCTGGCGTGCAGGGCGTGCTCGACGTAGGCGCGCACCACCGAGGCGGTGCCCTCGGGGCGCAAGGTCAGGGGCGTGCCGTCGCGATCCTCGAAGGCGTACATCTCCTTCTCGACGATGTCGCTGGTCGCGCCGACCGAGCGCCGGAAGAGCTCGGCGCGCTCGACGATGGGCAGGCGGATCTCGTGGAAGTTGTACTGCGCGAAGACGGCGCGGGCCTGCGCCTCGAGCCCCGCCCAACGCGCTGACTCGCCCGGCAGAACGTCGTGAAATCCTTTGACTGACGGGATTTTCATCCGCGAAGGCGCTTGAATGAGAAAGCACGACTGGGTATCAGGAGGGATACCCCAAGTCAACGAAACGCGGACGCTCGTGGAAGCGCAGCGGTTGGGGGACACGGCGGATCGATACTCGTGTCACGACTGAGAATCTCCGACCCCGATGTCGCGCGGCCGAGCCGGTTGAAGCTGATCGGCCCGCTGATCCTGTTGGGCACCCTCGCCTCCCTGCTGGCCGCCGGCCGCAGCGCCGGTCAGGGCGGCAGCGGGCTCGACCGCTTCAACGGCTTCGAGAGCGGCGGCGCCGGCGACTATACGGTGGTCGGGGCGCCCATCGGCTCGATGCATCATCGCACCGACGCGGCCGGCAACTTCGGCCTCGCGACCGCGGTCGTGGGCGCCGCCAGCGAGTATGCCGAGGCTGTGTTCTCCGCCCCGTCCGACGTGATCACCGACGCGGTCTGGCTCTGTGTCGAGAGCGCGCCGCCCAACGGCCTGCGCCGCATCCGCAGCTGGCTGAACGACGCCACCACGGTGGCGACCCTGTCGCTCACACCCTTGCGGCAGCTGCAGCTGGACGTCGACGGCCTCGCGATCAGCGGCCCGAGCCCGGCCGTCGCGGAGTGTCCCGACTTCTCCTCCGTCGTGTTCGAGTACCGGGCGGTCGGCTCCGGCGGCGTCGCCCGACTGATCGTCGACGGCACCGAGCGTTCTGGTGGGCACTTCTCGAGCGAGCCGATCGACCGGACGCGGCTCGGACCGGACGACGCCGTCAATCGCAGCGTCGCCGTCGTCTGGGACGACCACGCCGTCGCGCGCGCGCTCGACTTCCCCGTCGCCCTGCGCATCGCCGGCCTGTTGCCGCGCGCGCCCAGCCCCGGCGATCCGAACTTCCGCAACGACTGGCTCATCTCGGTCGGCTGCAACAGTGCCTTCGCCTGCACCGACGAGCAGCCGCCCGACGCGGACACCACGTTCGTCAGCGCCTCAAGCGTGGGCAGCATCCAGTCGTTCTGCCTCGGCGCGGCGGCCTCGGGCGGCGTCTTCGGCGAGATCCTGGCGGTGAAGAGCCTGATCGTCGGACGCACGCTCGGCGCGCCGGCCAGCGTCAGTCTGGCCATGCGCACCAACGCCAACGCCTGTGGCGGCAGCGGCGGCTCGACCTCCGACCCGGTCGGCGTCGGGCTCACCAGCCAGTATCACGGTGTCCGCCGCTTCGACGACACCAATCCCGCCACCGGCACCCCCTGGACGATCACCGATCTGAATCGCACCGCCTTCACCGCCACGCTCGAGACCGCCACCAGCACGCGCGCCACCCAGGTGCTGCGCGAGGTGGCGTTCGACACCTTCGGCTTCGCCTCGCCGACGCCGACCCACACGCCGACGCCGACGGCCACCGCGACGCGCACCACGACCGCCACCTTCACGCCGACGGTCACCGACAGCCCGACCGAGACGCCGACGGCCACGCCGACGGTCACCCCGACGCCGACCGTGACCGCGACCGTGACCGACACGCCGACGGTGACCACCACGCCGACCGTGACCCCGACCCCGTCGATCACGCCGACCCGCACCAACACCTTCACGCCGACGGCGACGGCGACGGCGACGTTCACCGCGACGGCGACGGCGACGGTGACCGCCACCGCCACACCGACGCGCACGGCGACCGCCACCGCGACCCCGATCCTGCGCCAGCTGGTGCGGGTCAACGGCTTCGAAGGCGGCTGGAACGGCGACTATGCCGTGTCGCCGGCAGGCAGCAACGCCGATGTCGAGACGCTGCCGCGCGCCGCCCGCAGCGGCGAGTACAGCCTCGACGCCCCGTCGAACGGCGCGGCGCGCTTCGTCTTCACCGCGCTGCCGTCGCCCAGTCTGACCTTCACCGACGGCATCTGGGCGTGCTTCCCCGAGACCCTCACCAACCCGCCGCGCCGCATCCGGCACTGGTTCGGCAACTCGGCGAGCTCGCCGGTCGTCGAGCTGGTGCTGCAGGCGGACGCCCGCGTGCAGGTGTACGTCGGCGACAGCCCGACCCCCAGCGGCACCAGCAACACGCCGCTCGGGGTCTGCCCCGACTTCACCCACCTGGAGGTGCAGTACCGCGCCGCCAGCGTCGGCGGCATCGTCGCGCTGCGCGTCAACGGCCAGGTGGAAGTGTCGGAGTCGCATGCATCGAACGCCACCGTCACCACGACGCGCGTCGGCAGCGACGACGAGGGCTTCCCCAACAGCGGTCCGAAAGTGCGCTGGGACGATCACACCTTCTCGGCCGGCACGGTCTTCCCCGGCGATCTCGGCATCGTCGCCCTGCAGCCGACGTCGGAGGGCTCCTTCACCTTCTGGGGCAGTCAGAACTGCCCCGCCGGAAAGGCGACCTGTGTCGAAGCGCGCCCGCCGAACCCCGGCAGCTATATCCAGTCGCTCAGCGCCAACTTCCGTCAATCCTTCCGCTTCGAGCAGGACCCGCTGTCGCGCGGGGTGGACGGGCCGATCCTCGGCGTCAAGACCACGGTCGCCGCCGCCGACCTCGACGCGATCACGACCCCGGCCGGCCTGTTCGTCTGCAGCGCCTGCGGCAGCGACCCGCCCGAGCTGCCGTTCGACCCGAGCTTCAACTACGCCGGCTTCGCCCGCTTCGACGAGACCAACCCGGCCACCAGCGTGGCCTGGGCGGCCGCCGATCTCGGCGACGCCGAGTTCGGCGTGCGGCACGCCAGCAACGTGCAGACCACGCGCATCACCCAGATGGTCGTCGAAGTGGTCTATGACCGCGACCCCCCGACCCCGCTGCCGACGCCGACCGACACCGCCACGCACACGCGCACGCGTACGCCGACGCCGACCCTGACTCACACGCCGACCGAGACGCCGACGATCACGCCGACGCCGCCGGGACCGACCGCGACGGTGACCGCGACGCGGACCGCGTCCGCCACGCGCACCGCCACCGAGACGCGCACCGCGACCGAGACGCCGCAGCCGACGGGCACGCCGACCGCGACGGCCAGCGCGACGCCCACGGCCACACAGACCAGCACGCGCACCACCACACCGACGCCATCGCCCACGCCGGCCGACACGCTGACACCCTCGGAGACGCCGACCGTCACGGCGACGCAGACCATCACCCCGACACCGACCACCACGCCGACACCGACGAGCTCCGGCACCCCGACCGCCACCGTCGACGGCCCGTCGCCGACGCCGAGCTCGACCGCCTCGGTGACGCCGACCGACACGCGCACGCCGACGCCGACGGCCACCGGTCCGACCCCGACCGTGACCAATACCTTCCCGCCGCGCGGCGACTACATTCTCGTGCAGGGCGTCACCAACACCTGGGAGTGCACGCGCGACGTCGGGATCAATCTCCAGCTGGCGACGATCGGCATCACCTTCGACGATCTGCTGAACCCGGCGTTCGAAGATCCCGAGATGCGCCACAACCAGTTCCTGAGCCTCTACGTCGCGCCCGGCCTCGACGAGGAATACGCGGCCCTCCAAACCCTCTCGTCGCCGGGGGGCTTCATCGACCGCTTCGTCTCACTCGGCGGCCTCGCCGTCATCAATGCCGCCAACGTCGCCGGGAGCAGCAACGGCCCGCGCTCGGGCATCGCACCGCGCGGCGTCGGCTTCAACGCCGGGGTCGCGAGCGAAAGCGCCCAGGTGCGCGTGCCGCTCCACCCCTACTTCACCGGCGAGGGCTTCGGCGGCGTGGCACTCGCGCCCGCGGCGTTCAGCAACTGGCAGCCCACCCACCGCGGCTTCCTCACCAACGTGCCGGCCGACGCCACCATTCTCCTCACCACGCCGAGCGGCCAACCGTCGCTGATCGAGTACAACCACGGCGCCGGCCGGGTGCTCGTCAGCTCGTTGACCTACTGCACGCCGGAGCAGCCGAGCTCGATCGGGCGCGCGCTCGACAACCTGCTCGAGTACGGGCGCTTCTACGAGGGCGGCGCGCAGACGCCCGCCCCGTCCGTCACCCCGACGCCGACGGTGACCGAGACGCCGACCGGCCAGGCGACGCGAACGGGCACCCGCACGCAGACCCCGACGATCACGCCGACCGACACCGAGACCCCCATCGTCGACGACACCCCGACGGCGACGCCGATCGGCTGCGTCGGCGATTGCGACGACAACGGCGCGGTGGGCGTCGCCGATCTGATCAAGATGGTCAACCTGGCGATCGGCACTGTCGGCGCGAGCCCCTGCCCGGCCGGCGATCGCAACGGCAACGGCTCGATCACGGTCGATGAGCTGATCGCCGGGGTGAACAACTCGCTCAACGGCTGCGGCGATCCTCCCGGGTAAGGACCGCAGTGCCCAACAGTCGGCCGAGCGCCGGCTACGGGCGCGTCGTGCCCTGCGAGCTGATCGGGTCGCGGGCGCGCGGCGGGCCGGTGATCTCGACGTAGCGCAGCAGGTCCTGTTCGAGCTCGCGCAGCTTGCGGACGATCTCGTCGCGCTGCGCGCGCGCCGCCGGCTTGGGCTCGACCAGGGTGTACTGCTCGGTGGCGATGGTGCGGAATTTGGTCTCGTCCTTCTTGGTACCCGAGATGCCGAAATCGGTCGCCTCGAAGGAGATGACGCTCTCGCCGTCCGGCTTGTTGCCGACGGTGAATGAGGTGATCAGGCGGATGTGGTCCTCGGCCTTCGGCGAGGGCTGCGGGGTCGGCACCACCGGCCCGAGCTGCTGAATCACCGGCCCCGGCTGCACCGCCAGGGTGGCGCCAGCGACGAACGCGCCGGCCACTGCCAGGGCCAACGCAAGGGAACTGTAGCGCATGCGATCACCTCCGAATCGAGTAGAGCGCCGCGGGCACGCTCGGCGCGGCGGCCGCCGGTACGGCATCAAGGGGCTTTGCACAAGAAAGCAGAAGGCAACAACGGATCAAACGGATTGAGCGGATTTTTGAGCCCTACTCCGTGAAATCCGCGCAATCCACGCAATCCGTTGTTGGTCTGCTGAGCTCTTGGGCGAAGGGGCATCAAGGGACACGGACGACGATGGTGACCTGGTTGCCGGTCGTTCCGACGCTGTCCATCAGCTGCGCCCGCAGGCGCGTCTCGCCGGATTTGAACAACAGCTCTTGGCCGACGGCCGGGGCGCTGCAGTATTGGCGGACCGCCCGAGAATCGACAAAGGCGAAGTTGCCGAGCTCGTCGAAGGTGCAGGCCACTTCCTTGGAGACGTGGAAATCCATCCGGCAGGCGAGATCGTTGATCGCGTCGGCGACCATCTGCGAGGGGCCGAACTCGAGCGAGGGCACCGCCGGCACGCCGCCGATCGTCGGCGGCGTGTCGTCGCAGACCGCTGGGCTGCCGTTGCCGAGCGGGCGGTTGGCAAGAATCTGCACGCTGGCCCGGTCGCATTGCGGCCCATCCATGACGCCGCAGTTGTTGAGCGGCCGGTTGTTGGTCCCCGGACGGCCCTCGACGATGAGGATGAAGCCGGCCCGCGTCGGCCAATCGTAGATCGGGACCCCGTCGTCGGTGGTATCGGTCGGCGTGCGCGGGCGGTTGTCGGCGGTCGCGATGCCGAAGTGGACCACCTCGGGACCGACCGGGCGCGGCACGGTGGCCGTCGGCGTGCGCGTCTGCGTGCGCGTCGGCGTCGGCGTCACGGTGTGCGTCTGCGTGCGCGTCCGCGTCGCCGTGCGGGTGGTGGTCGGCGTGCGCGTATTGGGCGGCGGCACCGTCGCCGTCGCCGTGCGCGTCGCCGTGATGGTGCGCGAGGCCGTGGCGGTGCGCGACGCGGTGCGGGTGACGGTCGGCGTGCCGCTGACCGTCGGCGTGCGCGTGGTGCTGGGGGTCGGCGAGATGGTCGGCGTGCGGGTGATGGTGCCGGTGCGCGTCACCGTCGGCGTCTCGCCGATGGTGCGCGTGCGGGTCGCCGAGGCGGTGCGCGTGCCGGTGCGCGTCGGCGTCCCGGGCCCCTGCGTCGGGCCGGTGGATGTGTGCGTCGGGGTCGGCGTCCGGGTCGGCGTGTTCGGCGTGCCGGCGGTATGGCTGGCGGTCGCGGTCGGCGAAACCAGCGGCGTGCGCGTCGCGGTCGCCGAGGCCAGCGGCGTGCGCGTCGCGGTCGCCGGCGTCGTGCTGCGGGTGCGCGTCGCGCTGGGCATCGGGGTATTGGTCGGCGTGCGCGGCGTGCCGCGCGTGCGGGTCGGCTCCGGGGTCTCGGTCGGCGTGCGGGTGCGCGTGACCGACTGCGTGCGGGTCGCGGTGCGGGTCGAGGAGGGCGTCTCGGTCCCGGTCTCCGTGCGCGTCGGACGCGGGGTGTGGGTCGAGGTGCGCGGCGGTGTCCCGGGTGTGATCGATGTCTCGGTCGGCGTCTCGCTCGGCTCGGGCTCGCTCGGGGTCGCCGTCGGCGTCGCCACGGTGGCGCTGGCCGACGGCGTCGCACTGCGGGTCGGCGTCTCGACGGTGGCGCTGGCCGATGGCGTCGCGGTGCGCGTCGGCGTCGGACTGTCGACCGGGGTGTCCGTCGCGGTCGGCAGCGTCCCCGTCGGCGTCGGCTGCGTCGCGGTGGCGGTCGCCGTGTCGACCGGGGTCGGCGTATCCGGCGGCGGCTCGGTGGCGGTGGGATCGGCCTCCGTCGCCGTCACGCTGGCGGTCGGCGTCGCCGGCGGCGGCGTCAGGACCATGAGCAGGGCAGGGACATCGGCGCTGGTCACGGCGCCGTCGTCGTTGACGTCGGCCCCGGCACAGAAGCCGCCGCGACCGAACAGGCGGGCGATCAGGGCATCGACATCGGCGCCGTCGATGACGCCGTCGCAGTTGGCGTCGCCGCGCAGAATGCCGGCGGTTGCGACGGATGCTGCAACAATGAGTGCGGCGCTGAGCAGCGAGGCGAGGACTCGCGAGCGACCCACCGTCCGTCTCTGCGGTCGGCGGGACCTCATATCACCCAGCATGGGGTCCTTTTGCCATCTCACAAGGCACACCGCGCAGCCACTCGCCAGGCAGCGCGACTGAGCTCCTCACCGGTCTATTCGGTGACTCTATGCATTCGCCGAGTTTGGGTCAAACTTTGCCGGAGCAAAGAAGGAGCGTGACCGGCCGCGCGGCTTTGCCCAAGAACTCAGAAAACCAACAACGGATTACGCAGATTAAACGGAGTTGACAGAGTAGGGCTCAGAAATCCGCTTAGTCCGCGCGTTCCGTTGTTGCCTTCTGCTTTCTTGGGCAAGCCCGGCCGCGCTTCTCCTCTACCAGTGCATGCGGCGGCGCAGCACGCGCGCCTGTGCGCGGCTCAGTTCGACCTCGGCGTTGGCCGGGTTGCGCATCACCAACTTGAAGCGCCCGCCGAACCACGGGACGATCGCCTTGACGTGGTTGAGGTTGACCAGGCGCGACTTGTGGGCGCGGAAGAAGACCTCGGGGTCGAGACGTTCCTCGAGGTCTTTGAGCGTGAAGCTGGTCATGAAGCGCTCCGCCGCGGTGTGGGCGTAGACCAGGCGGTACTCGACCTCGAACCAGAAGACGTCGTCGATCGACAGGATGAGGATCTGCCGGCCCTTGTGCACCGGCAGCTGGGCGGCGTAGCGGCGCTCGCGCTCCTGCAGGCTGCGCACCAGCGCCTGCATGTCGGGCACCGCGGCGCCCTTCTCGCGCCGGCCGCGCACGCGGCGCACGGCCTCGCTCAGCCGCTCGCGCGAGATCGGCTTCAGCAGGTAGTCGGCCGCCTGCACCTCGAAGGCTTTGATCGCGTAGGTGTCGTGCGCCGTGGCGAAGACGACCTCCGGCTTGTGCGACAGTGCGCGCAACACCCCGAAGCCGTCCATGCCCGGCATCTGGATGTCGAGGAACACCAGATCGGGGCGCTCCTCCTCGATCAGCTTGACGGCCTCGGGCCCGTTGTTCGCCTGACCGACGACTTCGATGTCGGGCATGGCGCGCAGAAAACCACACAGGCGGTCGCGCGCCAGCTTCTCGTCGTCGACCACCAGGGTGCGAATCACGCTCACGCACTCCCCTGCGCCACCGGGATGCGCAACGTGACGGTGGTCCCGTCGCCCGGGCGGCTGACGACCTGCGGGGCGTAGTCGGCACCGTAGAGCCGCAGCAGGCGATCGCGCACGTTGCGCAGGCCGACGCCGTGCTCGTACATGCCCTGCTGATCGCTGACGCCGACGCCGGTGTCGCGCACCGCCAGGCGCAGGTCGCCATGGTCGAGCCGCGCCTCGATGGTCACCCGCCCGCCGCCGACCTTGGGCGAGATGCCGTGCTTGACCGCGTTCTCCACCAGCGGCTGCAGGATGAGGCTGGGCAACAGCAGCCCGCGCGCCCGCGCGTCGATCTTCGAATCGACGGTCAGCGCGTCGCCGAAGCGCGCCCGCTCGATCTCGAGATACGACTCCGCCACGCTCAGCTCCTCGGCCAGCGGCACGAAGTCGGCGTGGGCGCGGTGCAGCAGGTAGCGATAGATCTCGCCCAGCCGCTCGACGCAGGCCTCCGCCTTGACCGGATCGGTGGCGATCAACTGGGCGATCGAGTTGAGGCTGTTGAACAGGAAATGTGGGTTGACCTGGGCGCGCAGCGCGGCGAGCTGGGCCGATACCGCCAGCTCGCGCAGCTCCTCCTGCCGGCCCTGCAGCAGGAACATGCGCCACCAATGGTAGTTGAAGCCGACCAGGCAGATGACCGCCAGCGGCACGATCGGGATCAGGGTGAAGACCACCGGCGCCTGGCGGAAGGCTTCGGCGGGGATGACGATGGTCTGGTCGCCGCCCTCGTAGGGGCTCAGGATCGACGAGCCGCCGAGCAGCACGGCGCGCAGCTCGCTGAGCAGCACCGAAAAGACGCTGAACCCGACCAACGCCACCAGCACCTGGCAGGCGACCCGCTTGGCGGTCGAATAGTGGGCGAAGCGGGGTAGCACGGTCTGCCACAACACCAGCGTCAGCGTGGCGCCGAGCAGCGAGACGAACATGGTGAAGAGCGCCCCGCCGGGCGCGCGCCACAGCGCCCATTGCAGCAGGCTCAGCTGCAGGCCGATGCCGAAGGCGATGCCGTAGACGATGAGGAACTGGTGGTAGCGCGACGCCGGCTCGCCGGCGAGGATGACGTCGACGCGCGCCCGCTCCACCCGCGTCGGTGCGTCAGGCGTTCGTCCGGAACCCATAGATCGACTGAGCCATTCCATAATGCGCGCCACCGTCGAGAGGCTGCATAGTAGGCAGCCGGGCGGCGCTTTGAAAAGGACCTGTCGCGCCAGATTGCTTTGCCTCTGGCAGACGCCGCGGCTACAACTCGATCGATGACGACCCGCCTGCTGCTGCGCACCCTCTGCCTGCTCACCGCCCTGGCCGCCGCAGGCTGTGGCGGCGACGACGACCAACCGCCCGCGCCGACGCCGACGGCGGTCCCGCCGACGGCGTCGCCCACCCCGATGGCGACGGCCAGCGCCACGGCCCTGCCC
>JBOHWA010000190.1:0-1553 GCA_050735855.1 Binatia bacterium | reverse complement strand
GTGCATGGTCTGCGCCAGGTCGCGCACCAGGTCGCGGAAGTCCACCCGCGCTTCGGAGAAGAAGTAGAAGATCATCTTCGAGGCGTCGTAGACGCACTCGGTCTTGATCAGCTTCATCTGCAGGCGGCGCTCGCGGATGCGGTGCACGCAGATGCGCTGCGCGTCGGCGGCGCGGCGCAGGTTCGATTCCTCGCGCGCCAGCTCGCGGTGGTCGGCCTTCTTGGTCACGCGCGGCAGTCCGGCGGCGCTGCGCGCGTCGATCGGCCGCGGCGCGCGGGCGACGGTGGCCAGGCTGGTGCCGCGGTTGACCTGCACCACGACGCGATCGCCGTTGCGCAGCGGCAGACCGCCGGCGTCGAAGTCGTGCAGCTGGCCGGTGGCCTGGAACTGGACGCTGACGACGTTGATCATGCCGGCGGGGGGCGCCGCCGCCGCGGCCTCGTCGAGGGGCTCGTCAGACATCAGCGATCACCCTCGCGCCAGGCGCAGTGCCAGCGCCTCGGTCAGCAGCGTGCGATTCGGATTGCGACGGCGCAGGGTCACCAGCGCCTCGGCGACGGTCTCGGCGCGCTGCACGGCGGTGCGCAGCGCCGGGCGGTCACCGTCGGCTGCCGCGCGCGTCGCGTCGGCATGGCAGAGCGCGAGCAGGCCGTCGAGGCGGGCCGCGGTGTCCTGTTCTGTGCTGCCGAGGCCTTTACTCATCGCAAGGACCGAACCATATCGGCCCCTCCGCAGGTCCGCAAGCAAGCGCGCCACTTCCTCCCGCGCTTCGTCCTGCCAGCGCTCGTGCAGCGCCAGGGCGCGTCCGGGGCTACCGTCCGCCGCCTCGGCGAGACGTGCCGCCGCGTCGGCCGCGACCCCGGCCGCCAGCAGGAGGTCGCGCACCTGCGCCGTCGTCAGGGGGCCGAAGTTGATGCGCTGGCAGCGCGAACGCACGGTGGGGAGCAGCGCCCCGGGGCTGCCCGTGATCAGCACGATCAGCGCCTGGCCGGGTGGTTCCTCGAGGGTCTTGAGCAGGGCATTCTGCGCCGCGATCGAGAGCCGGTCGGCATCGTCGACGATGGCGATCTTGCGCGCCGCGGCGATGGCCTGCAGCTGCACGAAGCGCTTCAGCTCGCGCGCGTGGTCGATGCCGATCTCCTTCTTGCCGGCGGCCTTCCTGCCGCGCGCCGGTGTGCCGAAGCCGATGACGACGCAATCGGGGTGCGAGCCCGCGGCGACCTGCCGGCAGCCGTTGCACTCGCCGCACGGGCCGGCGGCGCCTGTGGCGCACGCGAGGCGCGCGGCGAGCCGGTGGGCGAGCCGCGCCTTGCCGACTCCCGGCGGGCCGGTGAACAGCAGCGCGTGCGGCAGGCGATCGCCCGCGAGCCGCGCCATCAGGCGCGCCCACACCGTCTCGTGCCCGACCAGCGCCGGCGCCGTCATGCGGCGACAACCGTGCCGATGGCGGCGAGCACCTGCGCCTGCACGGCGGCCTCGGGCTGGCTGGCGTCGACGATCCGCCAGCCCGCCGCATCCGCAGCCGCCAGCGCGGCGAAGCCGCTGCGCACGCG
>JBOHWA010000189.1:0-13602 GCA_050735855.1 Binatia bacterium | reverse complement strand
GCCCACGTGCAGGGCGATCCGGAGGGCTGCGCCGAGTGCACCGGCGGCGAAGGCAGCTGCGACCAGACGCAGACGCTGTGGGGCGCGATCGCCGCGTTGAACGGCGCCAGCTTCGCCGGCTACACCGACTGGCGTGCGCCGACCGTGCAGGAGCTGCAGGCGATCGTCGAATACGCCGCGGCACCGCCGGCCGTGGATGGGGCGTTGCACGGCGTGAGCTGCGGCGTGGCCTGCACCGACCTCGCGAGCGCGGATTGTAGCTGCACGCGCTCCATTCTCCACCACTCGGCCACCACCCGACTGTCAAATTCGGCGCGGGCGTGGGCGGTCTCCTTCATCGACGGTTCAGTGGGGACACTGTTGAAGCCGAACGATGGCTTCAACCAGGTTGCAGTCCGCGCCGTCCGCAACGCCCCTTGACCGGGCCAGAGCTTGTTTGAGCACGAAGGGCCGGGAGCGATCCCGGCCCTTCTGCGTTCGATCTGGTCGCGCCGAGCTTGCCCCTCACGCAGGACGGCCCCTGCGACCGGAAGCCGCAGAGGCCGTGTTGCAAACCGATGAGGTCGGACGACGCTAGTTCTTCGCCTTGAACTGCCGCGCGTCGTTCTTGAGCACGCTGGCAGGCGCATAGACCGCCTCGAAGCAGGTGCTGTTCGCATCGTTCACCAGCTGTGCGGTCACCGGCAGCGGCAGCGCCGGCACAAGCGAGTCGGGCAGATCGGTCCCCTTGCCCTTCACCAGGGCCTTCGCCTTGCCCGTGGCGCCGCTCTTGAGAACCACCTTCTGTGCGCCGTCAGGCAGGCCGGTCGCGCTCTTGAACTTGAATCCCTTCGAGCCGAGCACCTGCCAGCTCGGCGGGCCTGCCGGTATCGCGACCGCGGCGGAGGCAGTTCCGGCGTACAGGCAGAGCGTGTAGGCCGTCGCGCCGGTCGGGGTGCCCAATTCCGGCAGCGTGGTGTTCGCGCCCTTCAACCACTTCCAGATCAGCTTGTCCTTGCCGTCGTCGCTCGTGTTGTTCTTGAGCAGCAGGATCGACTTGCCGGCAACCTTGCAGCTGCCCACCGGGGTAAAGGCGTTGACGCAGCCGCTGCCCGAATTGCACGAGTCCTGCGAGCAGGCGTTGCTGTCATTGCAGTTCGGCGGCGGCCCGCCGACGCACGTCCCCGCGCTGTCGCAGGCGTCGCTTGTCGTGCACGCGTCGAGGTCGTCGCACGGCGCGGTATTGAAGACGCCGCACGCGCCCGCACCGTCGCAAACGTCATCGGTACAGACATCGCTGTCGGCCGGGCAGGGGCTGTTGAACGCTTCATACTGGCAGGAGGAATCGCAGCAGTCGCCGTTGACGGTGTTGCCGTCATCGCACTGCTCGCCCATCTGGACCGCGCCGTTTCCACAGACAAGACATGCGGCGCAGTCGGGGCCGCCGCAGTCCACGCCGGTCTCGCCCCCGTCCTGAACGCTGTTGAAGCAGGTCGAAGGGCCCCCCCAGAACCCGTACGTGGTGTATGAACTGCAGATGTACCACACGCGTCCGGCAGCGCCGGAGCACCCTGCCGTGTAGCCGAAGTATGCGTCACCGCACACATACGATCCCGGCGGGTTCGGCCCCCAACCAGGCCCGGCGCAATCAGCCGTCTCCAAGTAGCAGGATGTTCCGTAGCAGGTGTCACAGGCCAACTGCGCCTCTGCCGAGCTCGTCGGATCGTGCGGATTGGCTGTGCAGTACTGCGTTGCCCCGGATGGACACGACGCATATCCAATCGGGTAACAGGCAGCTTGCGCCGGATCCAACAATCCGGGGCCGGAAATGAATAGTGCCCCGATCGCTACGGTGATCGCGTAGATATGGCTTCCCATTCAAGTGTCCCCCTGTTTCGGCCCCGCGCCGGAGGCCATCCGAAGACTCCTAATGCCTTGTCCATCAAGCGCCGGAGCGCCGTCCCGTCCGGCGCTTGGTCCACTGATGTCAAAGTCCACCACGCCAAATCAATTGGGGACAACCCGTAGCGCGATGGCAGAATCCCCTATGGTCGCCGCAGCCGCTCCTCGGAGAGGGCATGGCCTTCGCTTCGCGAGCGGCGCCAAGTGCACGACGGGTACCGATGGCTGAGCTGATACCCAGCTACTGCTTCGCCTTGAACTGCCGCGCGTCGTTCTTGACTACGTCGCCGGCGACGTAGATCGCTTCGAAGCAGGTGCTGGTGGTGTCGTTGACCAACTGCGCCGTCACCGGCAGGGCAAGAGCCGGGGCGAGGGCGTCCGGCAGGTAGTAGCCCTTGCCCTTCACCAGGGCCTTCGCCTTCCCGCTTGCGCCGCTCTTCAGCAGGGCCTTCTGGGCACCATTCGACGCACCCGTCGGATCGGTGAACTTGAAGCCCTTCGCGCCGGCGGTCTGCCAGGCCGGCCCACCGGGGAGGGCCACACTCGCCGCCGCCGAGCCGGAATAAAGGCAGAGGGTGTAGCCGGTCGTGCCGGTCGGGATGCCAAGCTCCGCCAGGCTCGTCGCCGCGCCCTTCAGCCACTTCCAGGTCAACCGGTCCTTGCTGTCGTCGCTGCTGTCGTTCTTGAGCAGGAGGAGGGACTTGCCGGCGGTCCTGCAGCCGGTCGGGCGCTGGCAGGTCGAGGAGCAACAGTCGCCGTCGGCGGTGTTGCCATCGTCGCACTGTTCGCCTGGGTCGACGAGGTTGTTGCCGCAGAAGTTCGATCCGACGATGACGGTCCACGTCCGGCTGCTCGCCAGGCTGGCGCGCGACATCGGATGAATGATCGGCGAGTTGTCGGTCACCCGCAGCTCCACGGTGTGCGATCCCGTCGTGGTCACCAGGGCGTGCGCGGTGACGCCGCCGGTGGCGACCGACTGGGTGTCGACGAGCACGTCATCGACAAACCACTCGGCCGTGACGGTCGGCCCCGCTTGCGGCCCGAGGACCGTCGCGCTGAAGCTGCCACCGGGATCGGGCAGGTTGACCGGCCCCGGCGCCGGGCTCTCCGAGCCCGGCTCGATGTTGTCGATGCCGCTGGCGGGGATTCCCCAGCCGCTGGCGTACAGGTGGAGCGGATAGGTCTCCGCCGCGACATCGCAGAACGGCGCGCCGAGGTTGCGCATGATGCAGGCGTTGCCCTGTCGGTACATTCCGGAGCTGAGATAGCGGGCTCCCTGCCAGAGGCCGGCATCGGCGGCGAACGGCGGTGGGCCGAACGACGGCACCGGCTGCGCGCCGTCGATCCAGTGGGTCCACTTGATCAGCGGCCGCGACGTCTGGTCGGTCACGTTCGCCTCGCAGGCGGGAAATCCGCCCATCACGTCGCTGCACGCCGGATAGCCAGGGTAGGGCGACGAATACTCGTCGGCCAGTTGCATGAACGTGTGGCCGAACTCGTGCTGCGCCACCGCGACGGCGGCGTAGCTCGTCGAGATGACGCCGATCGCGCCGCCACTGCCGCCGTAGGTCGGCGAGTTGGCCAGCACCAGGATCTCGTCCCAGTCTGGTTCGGCCGCCGCCGCCGCGAGCACCAGCGCCGTGTCGACCGTCACCAGGCGCTGAATGTTGAATGAGCAGAACGTGCCGTTGAACGCCGTCGCGACCGTCGTCGGTGTCGTGCCGCTCGCGTCGCCATCGGCGCAGCACGTCTGCACGCGCGCGTACTGGCTGCACGATGGAACGTACGGCGGCTGGTCGACACCCGACTGCGCCGAGGCGGTGAAGAGGGCCAGAACGTTCACGTAGTTGCGGTACTCGTTGTAGGGCGTGATGGCGAAGAAATTGTTCGCCAGGTTCAGCGCGTCGCTGTCGAACAGCGCCTGCTGCGCGGCGCTGTAGCCGTCGCCCATGACGAGGAGATCGAGACGATTGGCCGGGTCGCCGTTGTCCCACCCGGGCAGGGGAGGAGGCTGCGGCGCCGGCACGCTGCGCGCCACCGCCGGATCCTCGTCCAGGGCCTCGAGCTTGAAACGCGCCCCCCGCGGCAGGCGCACCGAGTCGAGCGCGAGCGTCGCGCCCGCGACGTCGGGAACGCGCACGACGAACGACGCCGCCGGGTCCGGCAGAATATGCCCGTCGATGGTGAACTCGCCCAGCGGCCCCGGGCCCGCGCCGTGGAACTCGCCGCGAACCCAGCGCGGGATCTCGACCGAGTCCTCGAACACGACCGCTCCGCTCGCGTCCTCCAAGCGAACGCCCACCGCATCGCTCTCGCGGTTGGCGGTCCGCGCAGCCGTGGCCGACCGCCCCTTCAACGGCGATCGGAGGAGTACGCGGGCGCTGAAGACCGCGCGCGCGGAGCCGTCCGGCTGCACCGTGAACACCAGGTAGCGCGCCGCGTTCTTGGGGCTCGCTTCCGTTCCACCCACCGGCGCCATCGCCAGCAGGACGATGAGGATCGAGAGCAATGGCCACCGCCAGGCCCGCCTACCGGACCTACCCAAGTGGCCGCCCGCGCGGCCCGCGTCCTGCCATCGTCGTGCACCCATGGTGTCCCCCGTGCTTCGCCTGACCGGCCCTTCCTAAGCACCGGCCCCCCGCCCGGAATGCGCGGCTTTTGCCTACCTGACAGGCGCCTCACGGCGAACGCAATTGGGGAATACCCCTAGCGTCGATGCGACCGTCACCTCGTGCGACGCGCGGACTGCCTGATTTCGAAAAGTACCCCCGACGCGATTCGAACGCGTGACCCCAGGATTAGGAATCCTGTGCTCTATCCACCTGAGCTACGGGGGCTGGTTGGTTTCCGGGGCCTTACACGACGGCGGTCAGGGCGTCTAGGGTGCGGTGCTGCCACTCGCTGCCGGGGCGCATCGATCGATCTCGCGCATGACGCCTACGAATGGCAGTCACCGCGGCCGCTGGTCTCCCTTTGGGTGTGCAGCCCGCTTGGTGTGCGGCCCGCTTGCAGTATTTTCAACCCGTGCTGTTGGCGACGGCGCTGTTTCCAGCAGCAAAATCAGCGGTTTGGATAGGGATTCAGCGTCCGCTGGTTCAACCTATTCGCGCCACCGCGATTTTCGCCTTCAAGCTAGGTGAACCGGCATGCTAGCGTCGAGGGCATCTGCGAAACGACGGGGGGTTACGGAAAATGATCAGAGTCGTGGTTCGGCGATCGATCGGTGTGGCCGCGCTGCTGGTGCTTGGAGCGGGCACGGCCCTGGGCGGCGGGCAGGGGCAATCGCAGCAGCGCTGCATCAACAAGGTCAACAAGGCGGCGATCCGGGTGCAGGCCGCACAGGGCAAGGTCAACGCCGACTGCGTCAAGGCGTTCCTGAAGGGAACGTTGGGGAGCGCGGAGGACTGTCTCCTCAGCGACCCGAAGAGCAAGGTCACGGACAACCAGCTCAAGCTGCTGAGGGACGAGGAACGGAATTGCGCGTCGCCTCTGCCGACCTTTGCCTACAATTCGGACGGGCTGTACGTCGGCACGACGGCCGCCCAGGCCGAGATCGATCTCGCCCACGACCTGTTCGGCAGCCCGGTCGATGCGGGTCTCGACACCTGCGACGACTCGCCGGACGAGTGTCTGTGCCAGCGCCAGACGATGTCGCGCATCGGCAAGATGTCCCGTACGGTCGGCAAGATCTGGCTGAAGTGCAAGCGGGCGGCGCTGGACCGAGGCGAGCTCCTGCAGTTCCCCAACGGAGCGCAGAACATCGGCGACCTGCAGCGCTGCGTGACCGATGCGGCCGTGGCGCTGTCCGTCGAGAAGCGAATTGCCGCGACCACGCTGGATCTCGAGGGCGCCGTCGGCCAGTTCTGTTATCAGTCGAGCGACGAGTTCGACGGTGGTGTCTGCGCCGGGTTTTTCGGCGACCCGGCCGGTCTGGCCGACTGCCTGGAGCAGCGCGTGAGGTGCCGATTCTGTCGCATGGTCAACGCCGTCGACGAGATGGGCATCGACTGCGCGATCTGGTCCGGCGGCGCCTGCCCGTAAATGCCTTCCCGCGCCGGATTGCGTCCCGGGGCGTGCACCTTACGGGTAGAGCAGGGTGGTGGAGCCCTTGCTGCGGAAGGTGAGGCTCTGCGAGAGCTGGGCGGTGCCGGCCTGGATGGTGAGGTTCATCAGCGTGTTCACGCCGGTCATGCCGGTCAGGTTCGACGCCTTCACCTTGAGCTCGTAGACGGGCTGGTTGCCGGTGGTCTTGCCGGTGATGCGCACGCGGCCGCTCGACGGCACCGCGGCGATCACACTGCCCTGCACCTTGCCGCTGCTGCGCACCGCGAGCGAGCCGGCGGCCGCGGTGGCGGCGAGGACGGTGCCGTTCTCTGAGGTCAGCAGCACGCCGAGGCTGTCGCGGGTCGAGTCGAACACCACGCCCTCGGGCAGCGCGAACTTGGCTTTGATGGTGACGGTCGACGGCTTGGCGACGGCCTGGTCCACGAGCAGACCGGCGCCAGGGGTGAAGGAGACCTTGAGGGTCTTGCCGCGGGTGGAGTTGTTGCTCTCGTCGTAGGCATAGGCGCGCAGCTTGTGCTGGCCGGGAGCAAACTGGGTGGCGTCGACGACGAACGAGTAGGGCGCGGAGACCGCCGTGGCGTACAGCTGGTTGTCGACGTAGAGCTCGACGCGGGCGACGGCGATGTTGTCGTTGGCGGCGACGTCGACCGGCACCATGCCCCAGGCGAGCGTGCCCTTGCCGGGGCTGAGGATGCTGACGGTCGGCCGTGTGTCGTCCGGCAGCGGTCCGCCGATCTGTCCCGGCACCAGTGCCGCGTAGGCGTCGATGCGCCCCCACCCGGTGAACGGATCCCAGCCCTGGCCGCCGAGGTCGACGGCGCCGTTCTGCACGCGCGCGATCATCTCGGCGCGCGTCATCGTCGGGTTGGCGCTGCTCAGCAGCGCGAAGATGCCGGCGGTGAAGGCCGCGGCGGGGGAGGTCCCGGTCGAGCTCGAGTAGCCACCGTTCAGCGTCGTCGTGACGACGTCGTCGCCCGGCGCCGCGACGCTGATCCAGGCACCGTAGTTGGAGAAGATGGGGCGCTGGTCGGCGGAATTGAGCGCGGCGATCGCGACCGCGCCGCTGGTCGCCGCCGGGTAGTTGGGAATGTCGCTGCCGTAGTTGCCCGAAGCGGCGACGACCACGACCTCGTGCGCCTTGGCGTAGTTGACCGCATCCAACAGCGTCGCCGAATTGGTCGCGCCGGACAGACTGAGACTGAGCACCTTGGCGCCCTGATCGACGGCGTAGAGCATGCCCTTGGCGACGGCGCTGTACGGCCCGTAGCCCTGCCCATCGAGCGCCTTCACGGAAAGCACGCGCGCCTGCGGCGCGACGCCGATCACCCCAAGGGCGTTGTGGCCGCGCGCGGCGACGATTCCGGCCATGCGCGTCCCGTGGCCGTTGTCGTCACGCGGATCGCCGTCGTCGTTGAGGAAGTCGTAGCCGGTCACGATCTGCCCCTGCAGATCCGGATGGGTCGCTTCGACGCCGGTGTCGATCACCGCGACCAGCACCCCGCTGCCGTCGCTCAACTCCCACGCCTCGGGCACCCCGGTGCGCGGCAAGCCCCATTGTGCCACGTAGTAGGTATCGTTCGGCTCCTCGGCGATCTTCGCCAGATAGTCGCGCTCGACGCTGCGGAAGACGCCGCTGCGGCGCAGCACGGCCTCGATCGCCGGCAGGTCCGCCTCGGCGACCTCGATGACGGTCGCGCCGACCGCGCCGAGTCCGTCGACCCGCCGCGCGCCGCTGCGCGCCAGCGTATCGTACAGCGCGTCGACCGACAGCCCGGCGCGCTCGCGCACCACCAGCCGCCCGGCGACCCGCCCCTGATGTGCGCCTTCGCCTGCGAAGGCCGGCACCATCACCCCCAGAACGCCGGCGAGCGCGCCACACACGCCCCACCACCGCAACGATAGCCCTCGATCCGAATGCCTCACGCAGGGGGGTCGAGCGCAATCGCCATGCCAGGCGCCTAGTGAGTCCTCGTGCGAACGGATTGCTTCAGGCAGCATCCGGGCCGTACGCTTCTCGACATCCTGCCGTCTGAAAACTGACGCTGGGGCGCAGATGAGGCGGGGCCTGCATGTCAGGCGTTGTCACCACCGCCCGGCCGCGTCTGGTGAGGTCGGGCGGGGGCTGGTAAGACCGCTTCTATGCTGAAACGAGAGGAGCTGGCGGCGCTCGAAGGGCAGATGCTGGCGCCGCAGGCGATGCACAGCGTGGCCAGCCGCGGGCGGCTACATGCCGAGGCGGAGCACGCATTCCGCATGCCGTTCCAGCGCGATCGCGACCGCATCATCCACAGCACGGCGTTCCGGCGCCTGGAGTACAAGACCCAGGTCTTCGTCAACCACGAGGGCGACTACTACCGCACCCGCCTGACGCACACGATGGAGGCGGCGCAGATCACCCGCACCATCGCCAAGGCCCTGCGCCTCAACGCCGACCTGGCCGAGGCGGTGGCGCTGGCGCACGACCTCGGCCACACACCGTTCGGCCACGCCGGCGAACGCTGCCTGAACGCGCTGATGCAGCCCTATGGCGGCTTCGAGCACAACGCGCAGAGCCTGCGCATCGTCGACGAGCTCGAGGAGCGCTATCCCGACTTCCGCGGCCTCAACCTGAGCTGGGAGGTGCGCGAGGGTATCGTCAAGCACACGCCGCCGTACGACAAGCCGCTCGCCGCCGCGTTCGCGCCGGGCAGGGCGCCGAGCCTCGAGGCGCAGATTGTCGACCACACCGACGAGATCGCTTACAACAGCCACGACATCGACGACGGGCTGAAGTCGGGCCTGATCACGCTCGAGCAGCTCGGTCAGGTGGCCATCTGGCGCGAGGCCTACCAGGCCGTGCGCGACCAGTCACCGCGCGCCAGCCAGCGCATCTGGCGCTACCAGGCGATCCGCCGCATCATCGATCTGCTGGTCACCGACCTGATGGTGACCCTCGAGCAGCGGCTGGAGGCGCAGCGTATCCAGACACAGGACGACGTCCGCGCCCTGAGCACGCCGATCGTCGGCTTCAGCGACGAGCTCGACGCCCAACGCCTCGAGCTCAAGGCGTTCCTGTTCACGAACCTGTATCGCCACTACCGCGTGGTGCGCATGTTCGAGAAGGCGACGCGCGTCATGACCGAGCTCTTTCACGCCTACATGGGCGAGCCACGGCAACTGCCGCCGCACATCCTGGAGCGCCAGCGCGGCGGCGAGCCGCTGGCGCGCGTCGTGGCGGACTATATCGCCGGCATGACGGACCGCTTCACGCTCGAGGAGCACCGGAAGCTGTTCGATCCGTTCGAGAAGGGGTGAGCGGCGGTGCGGCAACGCGCCGCGGAACGTTGGCGGTTGAGGCAGGCCCGGCGAAGCCAAGCCCTCCCGTCGCACCGCGACGTCCGATAATGCTGATTATGAGAACTCGCGGACGGGCGCCGGGTGCCCACGCTAGGCTTGGAATTTGGTCGCGATGAGGTCGCGGTCCGGCAGCTCCGGGAACTGGTCGTAGGCCTGGCGGTACAGCTCGCGGGCGCGGTCGGCTTCGCCACCGGCGGCGCGCGTGCGGGCTTCGGAGAGGATCGCCTCGGCGGTGTACGGGCCGGTCAGCGCCGCGGCGTCCTTGTACTTGGCGGCGGCGTCCAGCCATTGCTGCTTCGACTCGAGGGCGGCGCCCCAGGCGAGTACGAGCTGCTGCTGGAGGAACGGTGGCAGCGCGGCGGCGCCGGGTTGCAGCTTGCCGAGTTCGGCGATGGCGCGGTCGGCCTCCCCTGCCCGGATCGCGGCGTTGGCAGCCAACAGGCCGGCGACTGGCGCGACGTCGGTGCCCGTCCAGCGGGTCGAGACGTCGGCCAGTTCCGTCGAGGCCGCGGCGAAGTCGCCGCCCTCGAGCTTGGCCATGCCTCGTGCCAGATCGACGTTGGCGTCGCGCGCGCGCGCGCCGCTGTACGCGCTGGCGATGCCGATGCCCGCCACGGCCAGGATCAGGGCCGCGACGCCCCAGGTCAGCCACTGCTGGTGCTGGCGGCCCCAGGCGACCGCGCCCGTGCTGAGGGTGAGAAACTTGTCGGTCTTCAAATCCTGACGATGCTGGCGGTTCTTGTCCGACACAGTGGAAATCCTCTCCAGGCTTGCGGGTAGGGTCCGGCGGCCGGGGCCGGCGCAGGGCGGCAACTGCCGCGCGACTTACATCTTGTACTTGAAGTCGTCCGGCGACATGTTCTCGAGGATCTCGGACCACTTGTCGCGCGACACGTTGGACAGATTGGTGTCTGCCGAGGCCTCATCCGCCTGCTGCAGGACGCTGGAGGCCTCGAGCACGCGGCGCGCCACGTAGATCGGGCTCTTCGAGCGCAGCGCCAGCGAGATGGCGTCGCTGGGGCGCGAATCGATCGCCCGGGCGTTGCCGCCGACGCGGATGTTGATGACCGCGTAGTACGTATTGTCGCGCAGGTCGGAGATCTCGATGCTCTCGACGGTTGCGCCCAGCTCGCCGATCAGGTTGCGCAACAGGTCGTGGGTCATCGGGCGGGCCATCTCGATGCCCTCGAGCTCGGTGGCGATGGCGGTGGCTTCGAGCAGCCCGATCCAGATGGGCAGGTTCAGCTTGTTCTCGCCATCGCGCAGGATGACGATCGGAATCTTGGTGGCCGGGTCCAGCGTCAAGCCACCCACGTTCATCAGAATCGCGTCCTCGAGCCCCATTGCCGAACTCCCGTCAACGGAATTCTGCCCAGAAAGGTCAGGGTCGGTCAATCGGATTTCCGCCCTGGGGGCTCAGCGCACCAGGCGGTCGACCACCCGGTACAGCTGGTTGAGGTTGCGGCACTCCTCGACCATGTCGCAGAACGGCAGGTAGCGGTCCATCTCGCTGTCGCCGAATCCCCAGGTGAGGCGGCTCTCGGGATTGAGCCAGATGACCTGCTTGGCGCGCGCCTGCACGTCGCGCAGGACCCACTCATGCGCCAGGTTGTAGTTATTGCGCGCGTCGCCGAGCACGATGACGGTGGTGCGGTTGTTGACCACCCCGAGGTGGTCGCGGTGGAAGGCCTTGAAGGCGCGGCCGAAATCGGAGTGCGCAAAGACGTTGATCACCGAGCCGGTCAGCGCCTGCTCGATCGCCCGCTGCGTGTCGTTCTCCTCGAAGAGCTGGGTGATCTCGCCGATCTCGCTGACGAAGATGAAGCTGCGCACGCGCGAGTAGAGGTCCTGCAGCGAATAGACGAACTGCAGCATGAAGCGCGACACGTTGCGCACCGAGTCGGAGACGTCGCACAACACCAGCACCTGCGGCTTGTCGCGGATCTTGCGATCGAACTGGATGCGGAACGGCACGCTGCCGTACTGCAGGTTCTTGCGCATGGTGTCGGCGAGGTCGAACTTGCCGCGTTTGCCGCGCTTGCGGCGGATCGAGACGACATTCTTCAAGCGCTGCGCCAGCTTGGTCACCGCCTCGCGCATGCGGCGCAGCTCGTCCTCGGAGAGGTAGTAGAAGCTCTTCTCGGCCAGGCTCTGCAGGCGGTTCTTCTCGCGCTGCGACTGATCGCGCTTCTCGAGCTCGATGCGGACGGTGCGGCGGATCATCTCGCGCAGGTCGCGCAGGCGCTGCTCGATGAACTGCTGCAGCGCCTCGTTCAGGTCCGGCGGCAGGGCCGCGTTGCCGAGCTGCTGCTTGAGACGATCGAGCTCCTCGCTCAGCCCGCCGAGTCCGAGGCTCTGCGCGGTGCTGTGGCTGTAGCGCCCTTCCTGGTACGAGCGCTCGATGCCCTGCGCGTTGGCCTGCTCCGCCGCCTCACGCAGCAGGCGCTCGAGCCGGCCGGTGTCGTTCTGCAACAGCGCCTGAGCGAGCTCGGAGAGATCGACGTCCATGTCCTTGAGGATCTGCGCCAGCTGATCCATCAGCGACTGGAGCTGCTGCGGGTCGATCTGCATGGCCTGCATGAGGCCGCTGGCAGTGTCGCGGATCGCCTCGCCGAGGCCGGAGAAATACAGGTCGAAGAGCTCGTCGTAGGTCGCCACGTCGATGGCGCGCTTGACCATGGTGGCGCGCAACGCCGCCTTGAAGGCCTCGCGGTCGACCAGCCCGAGCTGGGCGACGGCGTGAAAGGCGTCGAGGTGCTCGGCCATCGACACGCGCAACCCGTTGGTGCGCAGCAGCGCCGTGAAGTCGACGATCTTTCCGTCCATCATGGCCGGCGCCCTAGTGCAGCACGTCCTTGTCGTCGCCCGGCGGCGCGTCGCTGCGCGCCTTCTGCGACTGCACGTACGCCTTGAGCTCATCCTGCGCCTTGCGGATGTCGCCCTCGTACTTGAGGATCGTGCTCAGCGTATCCTCGATCAGGCCGTCATCGAGTTGCGCGGCGTTGAGCAGGGTGAGCGTCTTGGCCCAGTCGAGCGTCTCGCTGATGCTCGGCGACTTCTTCAGATCGAGCTTGCGCACGCGCTGCACGGCCTCGACGACCTGGGTCGACAGCCGGTCGCTGATGCCGGGCACCTTCAGCCGTACGATCTGCAGCTCCTGCTCGATGGCGGGGAAATCGATGTACAGGTGCAGGCAGCGGCGCTTGAGCGCGTCCGACATCTCGCGCGCGTTGTTGCTGGTCAGCAGCACCACCGGGATGTGGATGGCGCGCAGGGTGCCGATCTCGGGCACGCTGACGGTGAAGTCGCTCAGCACCTCGAGCAGGAAGGCCTCGAACTCGCTGTCCGATTTGTCGATCTCGTCGATCAGCAGCACGGTGCGCTCCGCCGAGGTGATCGAGCGCAGCAGCGGGCGCGGCAGGATGAAGCGGTCGGAGAAGAAGACGTCGTCCTGGCTGGCGACGCGCTCGACCGCCTCGCGCAGCGAGCTGGCGCCGCCCAGCACCTCGCTGATCTTGTCCTTGAGGATCTGCGTGTAGAGCAGCTGCTTGGCATACTCCCACTCGTACAGCGCCTTGGCCTCGTCGAGGCCCTCGTAGCACTGCAGGCGGATCAGGTTGAGGTTCAAGGCGGCGGCGACGACCTTGGCGAGTTCGGTCTTGCCGACGCCGGCAGGCCCCTCGATCAGGATCGGCTTCTCGAGATGCGTCGCCAGATAGACCACCGTGGCGATGCGCCGGTTACAGATATAGCGCTGCTCGGCGAAGCGCTGGATGACGTCGTCTATGCTGGCGAACATGTGGGCTCCGGGGAGTGAGAGTGGTGGGGCGCGGCGGCGCGAAACGGGCGGATTGTCCACGAATTGCGCAGCGAAGTCCAAGCTGCGTCGTCCAAGCTCGTGGAGGCTGGCACGCCGCTCCGGTCGGGGCAACCGGGGTCGCCGGGGCGCGTTGCGGCACCGGGCGCCCTCGGCTAAGCGGTCGCCATGTGCACACTGGCCGCCTATGTCCGGATGTCGCCGGCGCTGCCACTGTTGGTGGCCGCCAACCGCGACGAGTTTCTCGACCGCCCGACGGCCGAGCCGGGCATCATCGCCGTCGATCCCTGGGTGGTCGCGGGCCAGGATCTCAACGCCGGCGGCACCTGGTTCGGCGTCAACCAGCACGGCCTGGTGGTCGGCCTGCTCAACCGCCGGCGCACCGACGGGCCGGACCCCAGCAAGCGGTCGCGCGGCCTGCTGTGCCTCGAGATGCTCCAGGCGCGCGATCCGGCGGCGGCCGTCGCCCGCCTGCGGGCGGTCGCCGGCGCGGCCTACAATCC
>JBOHWA010000188.1:0-2616 GCA_050735855.1 Binatia bacterium | reverse complement strand
CCGCCATGTACTGGGTGAAGTACTCGCGCATGAAGTCGTTCATCGCGTTGACCGAGCGCTCGGGATGCTCCCACGTCGGATCGACGACCAGCGACGGCATCAGCCCATCCGAGCCCGGGTAGAAGAGCAGGAAACGATACCAGCGGGCGTAGTACGGCACGTGCTGCAGGAGCCACTTCTTCGCCTCGCTGACACGCGCATGGTAGCGTGGGTTGGGCACCATCCACGGCGGCGAGCGCTGGAAGACGACCAGCCGGCTGGCCTGTTTGGCGACCTCGGGCGCCAGCTGAAAGGCGCTGGCGCCGGTGCCGATGACGCCGACCCGCTTGCCGCTGAGGTCGTGCTCGTGCTGCCACTCGGCCGAGTGGAAGGCCGGGCCGGCGAACGACTCGCGCCCCGGAATCTCCGGCCGCTTCGGTCGGTTGAGTTGGCCGACGGCGCTGATCAGCGCGCTGGCGTGCAGCGTCTCCTCGCCACCCTGGCGCGAGCGGATGCGCACCGCCCAGCCCGCCGCCGCCTCATCCCAGCGCGCCGCCACCACCTCGGTGGCGAAGCGAATGTGGGAGCGCAGGTCGTGGCGCTCGGCACAGCGCTCGAAATACGCGCGCAGCTGGTCGCGTTGCGAGAAGAACTCCGGCCAGTCGTGGTTGGGCTCGAAGGAGTACGAATAGAAGTGGTTGGCCACATCGACCCGACAACCGGGATAGCTGTTCTCCAGCCAGGTGCCGCCGACGCCGTCGTTCTTCTCGATGACGACGTAGGGCAGTCCGGCCTGCGCCAGGCGGATGGCGGCGAGCAGCCCGGACATGCCGGCGCCGATGATCAGCACGGGGAAGGCCTGACGGCGTTCGGCCGGCACCGCATCCCAGGCCACGTCGCGCGCATCGCCATCGTCGAGCGCCATCTCCTCGAGGAACATCGGCACGTACTCGTCGGGCACGTGCTCGCCGACCATGAAGCTCATCATCTCGCGGATGGTCGACGAGGACGGCGGTGGCGGCAGCGTGCCGCCGCGCTCGCGATAGGCGCGCAGCGCGTCGAGCGCCAGGGCGCGCACGGCGATCTTGTCGGCCTCGGACAACCCGCCATCGTGCTCACCGGGCAGCGGCTTCTGCGGGCGAATAACGCCCTGCAGGAGGCTGGCATCGCCGGTGAGATGGACGATGGCCATCATCAACGTCGCCACGCTGCCGTGTTCGAGCGCCGCCGCGAGAAAGGCGTCGTCCTCGGTGATCGGGGGATACGCGGTCTGCATCATGGTCTCTGGCCAGTGTCGTGAGCTAGCACACGGCTGCCACCGTTTGCACAGCGCTCGATGCGCACGGGATGTTGCGGCGCCGACCGCGTTTCGCGCAGTCTAGGTGTGGCGCGGCTGCAGGTCGCGCCACTGGCGCCGGATGCGGCTCTGCCAGGCGAGGAAACGACGCCCCGCCGGCAGGCGATCGAGCAGGCGGATGGAGGCGATGCGCCAGACGATGCGCACCAGGGTCGTCGTCGGCGCACCGCTCACCGCCATGGCGCGGCGGAACTGGCGCAGCGCGGCGCGCCGCTCACCGGCGGCGAGCCAGTGCAGGCCGCTGCGCAGGTACAGGCTGGCGAAGGCCGCTGGCCGCATCGCCGCCGCGGCCGGCGGCAGCCTGTCGTCGGCGAACACCTTCTCCAGCACGCGCTCGCGGCTTTCCTGCGTCTGACGGAACAGCGGCGACCCGAGACCGGTGGTGTTTCCGTCGTGCGAGCGGGCATGGGCGAGAACGCGGTCGACCCAGGCGATCGGCGCGCGGCGCGCCAGCCGCAGCCAGAGATCCCAGTCCTCGTTGGCCGGCAGCGACTCGTCGTAGCCACCGATGGCCTCGACGCAGCTGCGCCGCGCGACGGTGGCAATGTTGCACGTGAAGTCGTCCCACAGGAGGCTGCAGAGCGCGTCGTCGCGGAAGCGCGGCGCCGTGCCGAGCAGGCGGCCGGTGGGCCGACCGCCGGCGTCCGTCGTCTCGCCGCGCCCGCTCGCCGCCGCGAGGCCGGGGGTCGCCTCGAGCACCGGCAGCAACGTCGCGAGCAGATCGGGCAGCCACATGTCGTCGCTGTCGCAGCGCGCCAGATAGGTGCCGCGCGCCGCGGCGACGCCGCGGTTCATCGCCGCGCTGATGCCCTGGTGCGCGCCCGACAGCAGCCGGACGCGGGGGTCGGCGATGCCGGCCACCACCGCCGCCGTGCCGTCGGTCGATCCGTCATCGACCACCAGCAGCTCGAGGTCGCCGGCCGTCTGCGCCAACACGCTGGCGACCGCTTCTCCGATGTAGCGCTCGCGGTTGTACGCCGGGATGATGACTGTGACCTTCGGTTCCATACGCCAGATCGGAACCGAGAGACCCACAGCGGGACGCCGCTGTCAACAATGTCGGCGTGCGGCAGCCAGGCATCAGGGCTGATTGCCAACCGGCTGGAACTTCCGGCATGAAGGGTTGATGAACGAGCTGCATCTGTTGTCCCTGGTCGAGTTGACCGATCGCCTGCGCGCCCGGCGCGTCTCTGCCGTCGAGCTCATGCAGGCGGTGCTGGCGCGCATCGACGAGACGCACGCCGACCTCAACGCCGTGGTCGTGCGGCGCGACCCCGACG
>JBOHWA010000187.1:0-3393 GCA_050735855.1 Binatia bacterium | reverse complement strand
GCGCCGTGCAGCACTTCGTGCGCGCGGCGCGCGGCGAGGCCGCCGTCGCCGCGCTCGGCCAGGTGATCTGTGTCGACCCGACCAGCGGCGCGCGCCACCGCTTCGCCGCCGAGTGCCAACCGTCGGCGGAGCAGATGGACGTGGTGCCGGCCTTCGAGCTGATCGAGGTGGGCGAGCTGGCGCGCTACGGCATCGTCGGCTCGTTCCACTACTTCAAGCCGCCGCAGGCGCGCGTCGCCACCGTGCTCGCGACGCGCGGCTGCCGGGCGCGCTGCACGTTCTGCAGCGTGCGCACGTTCAATGGCAAGGGCGTCCGCCTGCGGCCGGTCGCGTCGGTGCTCGACGAGCTGCAGCGGCTCGAGCAGGAGTTCGGCGTCGAGCACGTCATGTGGCTCGACGACGACCTGTTGAAGGACCACCGCCGCGCCATCGCGCTGTTCGACGGCATGGTGCAGCGCGGCCTGCGCCTGACCTGGGACGCCTCCAACGGCGTCATCGCCGCCTCGTGCACCGATGAGGTCATCGCCGCCGCCGAGGCGAGCGGCTGCATCGCCCTGATCATCGGCATGGAGTCGGGCAACCCCACCGTGCTGCGCGAGATCGCCAAGCCGGGTACGGTCGAGACCTTCCTCACCGCCGCTGCCGTGCTGCGCCGCCACGAGCGCATCAACTCCAACGTCTACCTGATGCTCGGCTTTCCCGGCGAGACGGTCGGCATGATGCGCGACACGCTCGCCGTGGCGCAGCAGATGGACCTCGACTGGTATCGCATCAAGCCGCTGCAGCCGCTGCCGAGCACGCCGATCTACGAGACCATGTTGGCCCAGGGGCTGCTGGCGGACAGCGACCCCAAGGCGGTGCGCTACATCACCGGCGCGTACGGCACGCACGTCGGGTTGGAGCGCGACGCGGGCGCCGCCGGCGCCGACTTCCGCGCCGCCATCGAGGCGCTGCCCGATGCGGCGGTGCCGAGCCGCACGCAGGTCGACGACCTGTGGTTCTATCTGAACTATCGGCTCAACTACGAGCGCGTCCTCGGCGAGCGGCGCCCGATCAAGCTCGAGCAGCACCGCCGCACGCTGCGCAGCATCTGCGACGTCATTGCGCCGGACAACGCCTTCGCGCTCTACACGCTGGCCGCCGTCGAGCGCCGCCTCGACGGCGCCGCCGACCGGCGCGTGCTCGAGCGCCTGCGCCGCCAGGACGCAACCTCGCCGTTCTGGCAGGCGCGCCTGGCGAGCTTCGGCCTGCGTCCGGACGACGTGGCGTCGACGCCATCGCCTGGCCCGCCCGGCAGTACTTCCGCGTCGAGACGTACAGCCGGCTGGGGCCGATCGGGTTGAAGAAGGAGCACCTGGTCGCGCGCACGGTCGCGCTGGAGAGCCACGGAGCGTAGTCCGCGGCCGCGCCTTGGCGCGCCGCGTGCGCACTCAGTCGATGCGCCCGCGCAGCCGATAGCGTACAAACAAGCCGACCACCGTCAGCGCGACGCGCAGGTGGCGCATCTTCGAGCGGCCGCGGCGGCGCGGTGCATAGGGCACCGCAATTTCGGCGATGCGATGGCCGGAGAGCGCGATCAGCGCGGCGATCTCGGCCCCGTGCTCGAAGCCGTTGCGGCGCAGGCGCTCGAGCGGTATGGCGCCGCGGCGCAGGCCCTTGAGGCCGGTGGCCAGGTCGGTGACCTGCTGGCCGAAGAGCCGGTTGTAGAAGGCCGACATCAGCCCGTTGCCGGCGCGCCGCAGCCACGGCATGTCGGGCGGCTGCGGCCCGAGAAAGCGCGATCCGTAGACCACGGGATGGTCGCGCAACGCGGCGAGCACGGCCGGGACCGTCTCGGGCGGATACTCGAGATCGGCGTCGACGATGACCAGCAGTTCAGCCTTCGAGGCGGCGATCCCGTCGCGCACCGACGCGCCCCAGCCCTCGTCGGTGGTGTGGCGGATGACGCGCGCCTGCACACAGGCGGCGAGGCGCTGTGCGGTGCCGTCGGTCGAGGCGTTGTCGACGAAGATCAGGCAATCGGCGAGGCCGAGGCGCTCGAAGCGGGCGTAGAGCTCGTCGATGCAGTCGACCTCGTTGCGCACCGGCACGACGATGTCGACCGCGCGCGGCGTCACGACACGCGCTCCATCACCCGGTACGGTCCGAAGGTGGCGATCATCGAGTAGTGCGCCGCGATCATCCCGGCGGTGAGCGGATAGACGCGATGGAAGCGGTCCACCTCCGGCACCACCTCGACCAGCAACGGGCGGGTCTCGGCAATGCGCGTCGCCAGGCCGACGTCCGACAACAGGCGGTGCGCGTTGTCGTCGGAGATCACCTGTCCGTTGACGATGTAGAAGACGAACTCCTCGGCCTTGACCACCGAGTCGCGCCCGCTGAGCAGATACAGCAGCGGCTCGCTGGGCAGGACCAGCAGCGCGCGCTCCGCCGGCTGCTCGCCCAGGAAGGCGAGCAGCGCCGCCGCGGCGCGAAACTTGGGCTCTGGAGAGACGATGCCGGTCGCGCCCGGCAGCGCCGGCACGTCGCGGGGAAGGGACGCGATGGCGCCCGCCAACCCGAGGATGAACGGGGCGCACAGCGCGACCGCCAGCCCTGCGGCACAGGCCGCCGCAGCCCACGGGTAACGGCGCGGGAGGCGCGGTCGCATCCAGCGCTGTGTCTGGTAGGCAAGCAACGGCAGCACGGCCGGCAGCACCATGCAGACGTGCAGCAGGTCGCCGGCGGGATGCAGATAGAGCACGCTGACGGCGGCGAAGGCGGCAACGCGCCCGAGCGCCGGATCGGGCTGCCGCGCTCGGCCCAACTGCAGCACGCCGCCCCAGGCGACGACCAGCGGCAGCAGGTGGAACAGCTGGAAAGCTATGTACGAGAACTCCCAGCCCCGCCCGGCGCGCAGCGCCAGGCCGACCGCCAGAAGCCCCGTTGCCGCGGCCGCGAGCGACGCACCCCAGGCCGGTCGCGCGCCGCGCCAGGCGCGCAACGCATACAACGCCAGCAACAGAGCGGTGGTGCCGATCAGCACCGGCGCCGGCGGCAACGCGAAGGGCGAGAACCAATCCACCAGACGCGGCAGACCGGTGAGCGTGTTGAAGAGATATGCACCCAACGCCCCGTGCGCCGCAAAGAACGTCAGGCTGCCGAGCAGTGGCAGCGCGGCCGCGAGGCTCGCAACGACGATCGACAGCGCGCCGCGCCAGCGCTCGTCGGCCGACACGGCGCCTCGCACTTCGCGGCGCGCCGCGGCGGCCAGCAGCGCCGCCAGCGGCCCCGCCACCAAAACGACGTTCAGCCCCGTGTTGCGCGGTGCCATCAGATAGACGGTGCTGACCGCCGCGACCCCGGCCAGCACGGCGGCGCGCAGCAGGCGCACGGCCAGATCGAGGCCGCGCC
>JBOHWA010000186.1:0-1508 GCA_050735855.1 Binatia bacterium | reverse complement strand
TGACCCGCATGTCCGCGCGTTCTACGCACAGCTGCTCGCCCGGGGCAAAACACCGCTCCAAGCCCTCGTCGCGGTCATGCGCAAGCTCCTCCATGCCATCTACGGCATGCTCAAAACCGATACCGATATCGACGGCACCAAATTCCGCCGACTCCCGCAGGCGGCTTGACGCCAAAGAGAGTATCTCCCAGCGTGGGCGGCGTGCTGGTCGACGGCGCCCAACCTCTGTTGCGTAGGGCGGGATTCGCTCACGCACGCCCCACACTCGTCCGGCCGGCGCGATTCGGCTACCGTAGGGGTCAGCCCGCCATGTTTCGGTCGCTGCACGCCCAGTTGATCGGTATCGTCGTCACCACGGTGACCGTGGTGTTGGCGGTGTCGCAGGCCGTCGACAGCCATCTCACCGTGCGCGCCGTCGAACAGGATCTCAAGCAGCGGGCGGAGTTGGTGCTGCACGCGGTCGACTCGCTGTGGAGCGACTCGCCGCCGGCCGAGCTGCGCGACGCGCTGGCCGGCATGATGCGCGGCGATCGCGAGATCACCGCCATCGACGTCTTCCGCCTGCACGGGGCGGCGGCGGACGTCGAGGTCAGCACGCGGCCGCTCGCCGAGCGCGCCGACGCCGCCCTGTCGCCCGACGAGGTCGGACAGCTCGAACGCCATGCGGCGCTGGTCCACGCGCTGCCGCCGCACGACGGGGCGACCGGCTGGCGGCTCAGCATCCCGCTCAGCCGCGACGGCCGCGTGCAGGGGGCGGCGCGGGTCGACGTGCGCTCGACCGACGCCGCCCGTCTGGTGGCGCGCATCCGCCGCATCGACGCCGTCGTGCTGCTCTGCTCGATCGCCGTGATCTCCGTCATCCTCACCGTGTTCCTCAACCGCCGCGTGGCGCGTCCGGTCGGCGATCTGGTCGCCGGCATGCGCCGGGTCGAGCGCGGCGACCTCGCCGCGCGCGTCGCGCCGCGCCCCGCCGGCGAGTTCCGCTTTCTGGGCGAGCGCTTCAACGCCATGGTCGGCCGCCTGCAGGCGCTCACCGGCCATCTCGGCGAGCAGGTGCGGCGCGCCACCGCCGATCTGGCGCAGCGCAACGACCAGCTGCAGGCCGCCAACGAACGGCTCTGGCAGACGCAGCTCGAGCTCGGCCGCGGCGAGCGCCTCGCCGCGCTCGGGCAGATGGCGGGCACGCTGGCGCACGAGCTCGGCACGCCGCTCAACTCCGTGCTCGGCTACGTCCAGCTGCTGCGCCGCGAGCCGCTCGGCGCCGACCAGCTCGACAAGCTCGGCATCGTCGAATCGCAACTGCGCCGCATGATCGACGAGATCCGCGGCGTGCTCGGGCGGACGCGCGATGTGCCGCTGCGGCGCACGCCGGTGGCGGTCGCCGCGCTGGTCGGCGACGCGCTGACGCTGATCTCGGCGCGCCTGACGGCGCGCGACGTGCGGGCGCAGACCGAGCTGCCGGCCGACCTGCCGACCGTCCCGGCCGACGCGCTCGGCCTGCGCCAGGT
>JBOHWA010000185.1:0-5309 GCA_050735855.1 Binatia bacterium | reverse complement strand
GTGCTGATCCCAACCGCGGTGCACGCGGCCAGCACGGCGCCGAGGGACCGGCGCCCTCCACCAGGCTGGGACCTCGCTGGCAGTGAGGCAAGCCCGCGGTGGCGCAGGACGGTGCCGAGACGGCGGCACACGAGGGTGTGCGCCGGATTCACACGCACCCACTACGGCCCGCTCGGCTAGGGCGTGACGATGTTGAACGAGCCGTTCGGTGTCTCCAGCAGCGAGAGGAAGGACAGGAACTGCAGTCGGCTCCCTTCGATCTGCACCTCGTCGGAAAACAGCAACTCGCGCAGGCCCGCCTGGCCGGTGGAGAGTTGCAGCCACAGGTCGCGGGTGACCTTGAAGGTCGCGTCCGCCTGCGGGTCGGGAGGTGCAGCGCGATGGTGGAGGACGGAATTCTCGACGGTGAGGACGTAGGACTCGCCGAGATCGGTGAAGACGAAGTTGATCGTCAGCACCTTGCCCGCCGCCTTGTCGGCGTCGATGCGGGTGGCCATGGCGTCGAACAGCCGCGGGATGGGCATCGCGCGCAGCAGAGCGGAGGCGGCCTTGAGATCGATGGTGGTGCCGGCCGCGCCGTGGCGGAGCTCGGAGGCGCCGGTGAGGTAGACGTCGCGCCACGGGCCGGATTCCGCCTGGTAGCCGAGCTGATCGTAGGTCTGCGCCAGCAGCTGCCGGGCGGCCTCGTTGTCCGGCTCGGCGAAGACCAGATGGTCGAGCAGCGTCGCCGTCCACCGATAGTCGCCGGCGTCGAACGAGGCGTGCGCCTTCTCCAGCACGGCGGCCGCGCCGCCCATCACCTCGACGTACTTCCTGCCCGCCGCCACCGGCGGCAGCGGGTCGAGATGGGCCGGGTTGCCGTCGTACCAGCCGAAGTACCACTGATAGACGGCCTTGGCGTTGTGGCGCACCGTTCCGTAGTAGCCGCGGTTCGGGAACGAGTCGCGCAACGACTCCGGCATCTGCAGTTGCTCGGCGATCTCCATCGGCGTCGCGCCGGCGTTGGCCAGGCGCAGCGTCTGGTCGTGGAGGAACTTGTACGTGTCGCGCTGCTTCTTCAGGTAGTCGATGACGCGCGCGTTGCCCCACGTCGGCCAATGGTGGCTGGCGAAGAGGACCTCGGCCTGGCCGAACAGGCCGATCGCCTCGTCGATGTAGCCGCTCCACCTCAGCGCGTCGCGCACCTTGGCGCCGCGCAGCGTGTAGAGGTTGTGCATGGTGTGGGAGACCACCTCGGCGCCGCAGAACGCCTTGTGCTCCGGCAGGTAGAAGGTCAGCTCCGCCGGCGCCTCCGACTCGGGCGCGTACTGGAAGACGAAGGGCACGCCGTCGATCTCCATGGGCTGCGGGGTGCGGTCGACGATGTCGGTCGTCGGCAGAATCGCCAGGCTGCCGCGCGCCGGGGCCTTGCCGAGGCCGGAATCGACATGGCCGCGCTCGCTGCGTTCCAGGTTGGTGCCGTACATGAACGACGCCCGGCGCCCCATGGCCAGACCGGCGAGGACGTTCTCGCTGGTCGCCTCCTCGACGAAGCCCTTGGGGGCGATGATGCGGATCTTCCCCGCGGCGACATCCTCCGGCGAAGCGACGGCACGGATGCCGCCGAAGTGGTCGACATGACTGTGGGTGAAGATCACCGCGACGATCGGGTCGTCGCCGAGGTGGCGGCGCGCCAGCGCCAGCGCCGCCGCCGCGGTCTCCTCCGAGGTCAACGGGTCGACGATGATCCAGCCGCTCCTGCCGCGGATCAGGGACATGTTGGACAGATCGTAGCCGCGCACCTGATAGAGCCCGGGCGCCACCTCGAACAGGCCGTGCCGGTTGTTGAGCTGCGCCTGTCGCCACAGGCTGGGATTGACGCTCTCGGGCGCCTCGCCGGTCTCGAAGCCATAGGCGCCGGTGTCCCAGATGATCCGGCCGTCGCGGCCGCGCACCGTCACCGAGGCGTCGCCGCCGATGCGACCCCGCTCGGCGTCATCGAAATCGGTGCGATCGGCGAGCGGCAGATTGGCGACCGCTGCACGATTGGTGCGCGCGGTCTCCGCGCTCGCCGCGGTCTGTCCCTGCGAGCCGGCGACGACGCCGTCGCCGGCGAGCGGTACGTCACGGCTGCACGCCGCGATGGCGAGCGCACACACCAGAGGGATCCATCTCTCCATCGTGTCCCCCTCGCTTGCGCGCCGCGCGCGGTCAAGCGATCGGCGCGCCATCGCGCGCGGACTTTGCAAAGGAGTCAAGGTGCTCAACGCTCGACCGAACCAGCTTCGAGGGCCCCTTCCCCCCTTGCGGGGGAAGGACAGGTTAGGGGCTGCTCGAGTTCCAGCCCTACCTCTCTCGGGCGCGTCCCCCCATCCTGTCCTTCCCCCGCAAGGGGGGGAAGGGACCTTGGGATGAGCACCCGAAAAATCAACCAACCGTGAACCAGGCGGGCGGAGTCGGCAGAGCCCCTCAGGCATCGACCGCCGGCACCACGCAGGCCGGGTCTTCGTTGGCGGGCGAGTTGACCAGGGTCGAGACCGGGTACGCGTCGAGCCACTGGGGCGGACAGGGCACGAGCAACTCGGCCAGCGCCGCCGGATCGCACGGCTCGGGTGCCAGCCAGGCATCGTACGACTGCGGGGCGAGCAGCACCGGCATGCGGTCGTGGATCGCGGCCAGCGCCGCATTGGCTGCGGTGGTGATGATCGTGCACGAGGCGACGCGCTCGCCGTCCGGCGCGAGCCAGACGTCCCACAGGCCGGCCAGTGCCAGCGGCTCGCCGTCGCGCGGCCGCACGCAGAACGGCTGCCGGCGCCGTGCGTCGAGGCGTTGCCACTCGTAGAAGCCATCGGCCGGAATGAGGCAGCGCTGCCGTGCCAGTGCGTCGCGAAACGCCGCCCGCTCAGTCAACGACTCGGCCCGCGCGTTGATCATCCGGTGGCCGATCGTCGCGTCCTTCGCCCAGTGCGGAATCAATCCCCAACGCGCCGGTCGCAGCAGGCGTTGGGTGCGGTTGGCGATGACCAGCACCGGCTGCGACGGAGCAATGTTGTAGCGCGGCGGCACGTCGCCGGGCGCCGCGGCGAGGCCGAAGCGCCGCTGCAGCCGCGCCGGAGCGGCAGTGAGGGTGAAGCGACCGCACATGCGAGCATGCATCCGCAGATGAGATGCAAACGCAAGGCGCAACAGCCCCCCAGTCTTCTCCCGTTCCCGTTCCCGTTCCCGTTCCCGCTCCCGGATCAAGTGAATCAGTCACGGGCTCGGGTCGAGGGCCGATCTATTGCATTCCCTTCGGCGCGCGGCATTGTCTGCCGCTATGCGTTCGACTCGCCCGCTCGGTTCCATCCTGCTGCTCGCAGCGGCGGGGTGCGGGGCCAAGCCGGCGTTGCCGGCGGTGGCGTGGAAGGCGCCGCCGGGACCACCGAGCGCGACCTCGCGCAGCGGCGACCAGGCGGAACCACGGCTCGAGGCGCTGCCGGATCTGGCGCCACCGCGCACCGCGGCCGACGATCTCGATCAGGCGGCGGCGCTGAGCAGTGCGGCCGCGGCGCGGCGCGCGGCCGGCGACCTGTCCTCGGCGATCGACATGCAGAGCCGCGCGCTGGAGATCCGTGAGCGCGTGCTGGGGCCCGATCACCCCGACGTGGCGTCGACGCTGACCAGCCTCGCCACGCTCTATGCCCTGCAGGACAACTACGCCGTCGCGCAGACCAAGCTGCAGCGCGCCCTGGCGATCCGCGAGCAGGCCCTCGGCCCCAATGACCCCCTCACCGCCGCGAGCCTGAGCAACCTGGCGCTGCTCTACGCCGCGCAGGGTCGCGCCGCCGACGCCGAGCCGCTCTACCAGCGCTCGATCGCCATCCTCGAGAAGACCAAATCCCCGGACCTACCCGCCGCGCTGGAGAACTACGCGGCGCTGCTCGCCGACACCGGCCGGACCGAGGAGGCGAGCAAGCTGGAAGCGCAGGCGGCCGCATTGCGAGGAGCGCCTGCGGCGGACTGACCGTGGAGGGCGCCGGGCCCTCGGCGCCGGGGGATGGCGGGGCGCGGGGGCCTGGCCCGAAAGGCAAGGGCAAGCCGCGCTCGACACGGATACGATCCGATGCTGTCGCTTCCTGCGCGACTCCGTCAATCCGCGAGGTCCGCCCGTGCTTGCGCAATGCCGCGCGGCCATCCCCCGCCCCGCGCCCCGGCGCCGAGGGCCCGGCGCCCTCCAAGGACGCGCAGCGCACGGTCGCGGTCTTCGTCGCGGGCACAGCGCCGACCAGCGGCGCCCGCCAGCGGCTTGTACCGCGACGAGTGCCGCTCCTACTTCCCCTTCCACTCCGGCTTGCGCTTCTGCGCGAAGGCCATGACGCCCTCCATCATGTCCTCCGAACCGAACAGCGCGCCGACCAGCGGGTAGCTCTTCTGCAGCGACGCCTCGAGCGGCAGGCCCTGGCTCTGCAGCGCCACCTGTTTGGTGGCGCGCACCGAGGTCGGCGAGCACTCGAGGATGGTCTCGGCCCAGCGCTGTGCCGCCGCCCCCAGGTCGGCGGCCGGCACCACTTCGTTGACGATCCCCAGCCGCAGCGCCTCGGCGGCGGTGATCGGTTTGCCGGTCAGCATCATGCCCATCGCCAGCTTGGGCGGGATCAGGGCCGGCAGGCGTTGCATGCCGCCGGCCAGGGCGGCGAGGCCGACGCGCGGCTCGGGGAGACCGAACGTGGCGTGCTCGGCGGCGACCAGGATGTCGCAGGCAAGCGCGATCTCGAAGCCGCCGCCCAGCGCCAGGCCGTTGACCGCGCCGATGATCGGCTTGAACAGATCGAAGCGCGCCGTGATGCCGCCGAAGCCGCCGTTGCCCATCTGCATGTCGCCCATGCCGTGCTGGGCGCTGTACTTCAGATCGTTGCCGGCCGAGAAGGCCTTGTCGCCGGCGCCGGTGACGATCGCCACCCACGCCTCCGGATCGGCCGCGAACTCGTCGAACGCCGCCGACAGCTCGCGGTTGGCCGGCGGATGCAGCGCATTGCGCACCTCCGCGCGATTGATGGTGATCGTCGCGATGCGACCCTGCTTCTCGTAGGTGATGAACTCGTACGCCATGCGCGCCACTCCTTTTGGCCAGGTGCCTATCGCATGGCGCCGAGCCGAGCCAGCACATCGGGCGCCCGGGGCCCGGTCACTGGGCCGTGCCTCAGAACTTCCACGTCGCGGCAGGTTAGCCTGCAGGTCGATACTCGGCCGCTGATCCCAAGGTTCCTTCCCCCCTTGCGGGGGAAGGACAGGATGGGGGGAAGTCCGCGACAAAGGTGGCGTTGGGCCTCGATCAACCCCCCATCCTGACC
>JBOHWA010000184.1:0-1916 GCA_050735855.1 Binatia bacterium | reverse complement strand
GCCCTGTTTGCATATGGCCGCCGGCAAGACAAGCGTGCACGGTCGTGGCGGCGGTCAACTTGACCCTCCGGGACCCACGGGCTACAAGTTCGCCCGCGTGCCGTATGGTTATCATGCTGAACTTCATGCAGTTCCTGGCGCCGCTCGAAGCCGGGCGTCGCTGGTGGGCTGGGGATGAAACGCCGGCTTGAGGGCCTACTTCAGCACGCATTGAACCGAGCCCAAAAGGGGGGAGCGCTGAAGTTGGAGAGCCTCCCCCCTTTGTCATTTGAAGTGCCCCGCGAGGCGGCGTTCGGCGATCTGGCCTCGCCGGTGGCGCTCGGCCTGGCGCGCTCCGAGCGCCAGGCGCCGCTGAAGATCGCCCAGACCATCCTGGCGCACTTCGAGGATCCCGACGGCATCATCGCCAACGTCGAGATCGCCGGCCCGGGGTATCTCAACTTTCGCTTCTCGCCGCGCTTCTGGGCCGATTGCCTGGCCGGCGTCGAGCGGCCGGACTACGGTACCCCGCGCCTCGGGCAGGGGCGGCGGATCCTGATCGAGTTCGTCAGCGCCAACCCGACCGGGCCGTTGCACGTTGGCCACGGCCGCGGCGCGGTGCTCGGCGACGCGGTGTCACGGCTGCTGCACTTCGCCGGCTACGACGTCACGCGCGAGTACTACGTCAACGATGCCGGCAAGCAGGTGGCGACCCTGGCGCGCTCCGCCGCTGCCCGCCTTCTGCAGGTGTGCGGTGCCGATGTGCCGCTGCCCGAGGACGGCTACCCGGGCGAGTACCTGCGCGACCTGATGCTCGAGCACCGCGACGAGCTGGTCGCCGAGATCGCCGCCGCGGCGGGTCAGCCCGTGCCCGCCGCGGCCGGTGCCGTCGCCCTGCTGCAGACGTACGCCGACGTGGCGTTGGAGGTCTGCGGCGCGCGCGGCGCGGCCTGGTTGCTCGAGCAGATCAAGGCCGACATGCGGGCCCTGGCGGTCGAGGTCGACCAGTTCGTCAGCGAGAAGGCGCTGCACGCCGAGGGTGTCGTCGGCGCGGCGCTGGCCGATCTGGCGGCGCGCGACCTCGTCTACGAGAAGGACGGGGCGCGCTGGTTCCGCTCCGAGCGCTTCGGCGACGAGAAGGACCGCGTCGTGCAGCGCAGCGACGGCGAGCTGACCTACTTCGCCGCCGACATCGGCTATCATCGGCAGAAGCTGCAACGCGGCTATGACGAGCTGATCGATGTCTGGGGCGCCGATCATCACGGCTACATCCCGCGCGTCGCGGCGGCGATCCAGGCGCTCGGCGGCGCGGCGGAGACGTTTCGCGTCCTGCTGGTCCAGCTCGTGCGCCTGACGCGCGGTGGTGAGCCGGTGCGCATGGGCAAGCGCTCGGGCGAGTTCGTCACCCTGCGCGAGGTGGTCGACGAGGTCGGCGCCGACGCCACGCGCTTCTTCTTCCTCATGCGCAAGGGCGACAGCCACCTCGAGTTCGATCTTGATCTGGCCACCAAGCAGTCGTCGGAGAACCCGGTCTTCTACGTCCAGTACGCCCACGCCCGCATCTGCACCCTGTTCGGCAAGGCCGGCGCGGCCGGTATCGAAGTGCCGCGCGCCGCCGCGGCCGATCTGACCCTGCTCGCCGAGCCCGAGGAGCAGGAGGTCGTCAAGCTCCTGGTCGCGTTCCCCGACGTGGTCGAGGAAGCCGCCCGCGAACGCGAGCCGCATCGCGTCGTCTTTCATCTGATCGAAGTGGCCGGCGCCTTCCACCGCAACTACAACCGGCACCGCATTCTGGACGTCGAGCCCGCGCTGCGCGCGGCCCGCCTGCACCTCGCCGGTGCGGTGCGCCATGTGTTGCAGATCGGCCTCGGTCTGGTCGGCGTGCGCGCGCCCGAATCGATGTGAGGTGGCCATGGCCGGTCGGCGCAGCGCAGGGC
>JBOHWA010000183.1:0-5571 GCA_050735855.1 Binatia bacterium | reverse complement strand
CGCGCCAGCGCCGCGGACGCCCGTCCGGCGGCGGAGGGCCCTGGCGGGTCGGGACGCGTGCTGCAGTTCCCGGTCAAGGGCGGCGGCCCGCGACCGGTCGGGCGCGCTGCCGCGACCGACGGCATCTTCCGTCGCGAGGGCGAGTACTGGACGATCGGCACCGGCAGCGAGGTCGTCCGCCTCAAGGATACCAGCGGGCTGCGCTACCTCGCCCACCTGCTGCGCCATCCGGGAGGCGAGTTCCACGCCCTCGATCTCGCCGCCCTCGAGCAGACGGCGCCGCCGGGAACCCTCTCGCCGGAGCAGGCGGCGGCCCAGGTCGCCGAGCTCGGCCTCGGCATCGGCGAGTCGAGCAGCGCCCACGCCCTGCTCGACGACCGCGCCCGCGCCGCCTACAAGCACCAGCTCGACGACCTGCGCGACCAGCTCGACGAGGCGCGCGGATTCAACGATCACACCCGCGCCGCCCACCTCGAGGGGGAGATCGAGTTTCTCGCCCGCGAGCTCGCCCGCGCCGTCGGCCTGCACGGCCGGCCCCGGCCCGGCTCCTCGCGCGCCGAGCGCGCCCGCCTCAACGTGACGCGCGCCATCAAGTCCGCGGTGCGCCGCATCGGTACCGGCCAGCGCGACCTCGGCCTCTACTTCGCCACCACCATCCGCACCGGCGCCTTCTGTTCCTATACCCCCGACCCCCGCCTGCCGATCACCTGGAAGCTGTAGCCCGCTTCAACATGGCTCGGCGGGAGCCTCGCCCTCCCAGAGGAGCCCTTCCCTCCGTTCCCGTGCTCGGGCCCGGTCCGCAGTACCCCCGCCCCGCCCCGTTCACCCCGACCGTCTCTTTTGCCCTTCGCCCCAGGCACCCGCGCTGAACACTGTTCACCGCCCTTGAACGCCCCCCCGGCGAGGCACCGCACCGGTGCCGAACAGATCGCGGGAGGTCGAGGGAATGCGCAGAGGTGGCTTGGGAGTCCTGGTGGCGGCGGTAGTGATGACGGGGCAGGCGGCCTTCGCGGCCTGCGTCGGCGACTGCAGCGGATCGCGCACGGTCAAGGTCAGCGACCTCATCCGAGGGGTGAACATCGCGCTCGGCAACTCGGCGGTGACCGGGTGCGGGGCACTCGATGCCAACGGCAACGGCGTCGTCAGCATCGCCGAGCTGGTCAGCGCGGTCAGCAACGCGTTGCTCGGCTGCGACTTCGTCAGCCCGACGCCGACCCGCACGGCGACCCCCGGTCCGCCGACCCAGACCTTCACGGCGACCCAGGCGCAGCCGCCGACGTCGACGCCGACCGTGAGCATCATCCCGCCCGGCCTCGACTCGCGCATGCTCGGCACGTGGAGCGGCACCGCGCGCAATGAAAAGGGCGACAGCAAGACGGTGACGATCAAGATCGAGGTCGCCAGCAACAAGGTGAAGGTGACCGACGTGGGCGGCAACCTGTTCACCGCCAGCGGCAAGAAGTCGATCGAGATGACCGCGGCGCAACCGACCATCCTGAGCTACAACACCGCCAAGCCGCCCAACTACATCGAGATCTTCCAGATCGGCACGCTGCCGGTCGGCAACCAGCCGATTCAGTCCATCGCCGGCCAGTATACGGTGACCAACTTTTCCTTCCCGCCGACGGGCACGTCGTTCGCCATGGAGCTGCGACCGCAAGGGTAGCAGCGCCTGGGCATGGGCGGCGGATACGAGCGGCTCCCCCCGCAAGGTCCGCCGCCCAGCGCTCCCGCGGCGGGGCGGCGCCCCGGCCCCAGCGACGGTCAGCCGGCGGCGCGTCGATCAGGATGGCGGCGCTTCGAAGCAGCGCCGCACCGCCGCTTCCGCGTCTTGGTGGCAGACGACGAAGGCGTGGTCGCCGAGCGCGAACGTGGTCGAGCCGCGCGGCGTCACCAGGTGCTCGCCGCGCACGATCAGCATCACCGCCGCGTCGGCGGGCAGTGCCAGATCGCTCAGGCCGCGACCGATGGCGGGCGAGTCGGCGTCGATGAACATCGTCAACTGGACCTCCTGGATCGGATGGCGCGAGATGATGTCGACCGACGCGCTCGGCAGCGGCGGGACCGACGCATGCAGTCCGAGCCGCTGGGTCACCAGGCGTACGAAGGCGCCGGGGAAGAAGGCGCCGACGACGACGACGAAGAAGACCATGTCGAACGTGTCCAGGGCGCCGCGCAGCGCCGGACTCGCCTCGTCGGCGTTGAGCACCGGCACCGTCGCCAGGATGATCGGCACCGCGCCGCGCAGCCCGACCAGCGCGACGCAGGCGATCTCGCGCCAGGCGAAGCCGAAGGGCAGCAGACACAGGGTCACCACCAGCGGCCGCGCCACCAGCGCCAGGTAGAGCGCCAGCAACAGGCCCGGCAGCGCCACGGCGGGAAGCTTGCTGGGGAAGACCAGCAGTCCGAGCAGCAGGAACATGCCGACCTGCGAGAGCCAGGCGATCGATTCGATGAAGCGCTTGACGTTGAGCTCGAAGGGCAGCTCGCCGTTGCCGATCGCGATTCCCGTCAGGTAGACGGCGAGGAAGCCGCTGCCGCCGGCGATCGAGGTGAGGCCAAAGGCGACGCCGGCTAGCGACAGCGTCAGGGTCGGCAGCAGGGCCGGCGTCGAGAGCGGGGCGCGGCGCAGCAGCCAACGCCCGCCGCCGCCGACCAGGGCGCCGCCGGCGGCCCCGATCGCCAGTTGGACGACCATCTCCGGCAGGACACTCCAGCCCAGTGGCTCGGCACCGATGAGGTTGGCGGTCGCCGCCAGCGTCAGAATCACCGCCACCGGATCGTTGAGGCCGCTCTCCAGCTCGATGGTGCTGCCGACCCGGCGGCGCAGCGGCACGCCGTCGAGCACCGCGAACACCGCCGCCGCGTCGGTCGACGAGACGATCGCCCCGACCAGCAGCGCCTCGTGCCAGGGCAGGCCGAGCAAGGCGCCGCCGGTCGCGGTCAGCAGCGCGATGCCGATCACCCCGACCGTGGCCAGCAGCGTCGCCGGTGCGATGGCGCCGCGCAACTCGTCGAGCCGCGTGTGCAGGCCGCCGGAGAAGAGGATGATGACCAGCGCCGTGGTGCCGCAGCCGTAGGCGACGTCGAAGCCGTCGAACCACACACCGCCCGGCCCGTCGGACCCGGCCAGCATGCCGATGCCGAGGAAGAGCAACGTCACCGGCACGCCGATGCGGCGGCTGAGGCCGCTCACCAGACAGCTCACCGCGAGCATCGCGCTGCCCGCGGCCAACGCGATGGCGGTGAACTGCGCCGTTTCGTCGATCAGCATGGCGACGGCGTGTCGGCGTTCACGGGCGCAGGCGCGCGTAGACCAGTTGGTCGAGCACGCGGCCTTCTTTGATCACGCTGCGCCGCAGGCGGCCTTCGAGCTGATACCCGGCCTTTTCCAGGACGCGCGCCGACGCCGGGTTGCCCTCGAACACGCCGGCGAACAGGCGCTCGAGCGGGGTGGTGGCGAAGGCCCAGTCGCTCAGAGCGCGCAGCGCCTGGGTGGCGATGCCGCGCCCCCAGAAGGGCTCGCCGAGCCAGTAGCCGACCTCGGCGGAGAGGCGGTGCACGTCCGCCTGACGGTGCAGCCCGATGCCGCCCATCGCCTCGTGCGCCGAGGCGATGGCGAAGTCGCTCTCCGGTTGCTGGGCCCACACCAGCTCGAGGAAGCCCATGGCGTCGGCACGCGTGTAGGGGAACGGGAACCGATCGCGCAGATGGATCGAGACCCGCCGGTTGTTGGCATGCAGCGCGATGGCGTCGGCGTCTGCGGCGGCGAAACTCCGGACACACCATGGGCCGAGATCGAGGCGCATGCGCCGCGGTACTACGGCGAAGTCGCGGACGGCGTCAAGGTCGTTGGACGAGGGATGGTGCACGGGGCTTTGCCTATAAAAGCGAACAGCCGACCACGGATTGCGCGGATTGACGGATTTCACGGAGGGAACCCTCACAGAATCCGTGTGATCGCTCGTATCCGCTCAATCCGTGGTTTGCGTTTTCTTTTCTGAGCAAAGGCGGTGGACGGGAGGCGGTGGACGGGAGGCGGTGGACGGGAGACGGGGCTTTGCCCAAAACCTCCGCCCGTCGCGGCGGGTGCACCGGATATCGATTCTCAGGCGCTGATCCCGAGGTCCCTTCCCCCCTTGCGGGGGAAGGACAGGATGGGGGGAAGTCCGCGAGAAAGTAAGCGATGGGGCTCAACCAACCCCATCCTGTCCCTCCCCCGCAAGGGGGGAAGGGACCCTCGATGTCGCCGCAGCGTTGGTTTGAGCGGCTTAGCCGATTTATTGGGCAAAGCCGGGAGACGGGAGACGGGGCTTTGCCCAAGAAAGGAGAAGGCAACAACGGATTGCACGGATTGAGCAGATTTCCGAGCCCTACTCCGTGAAATCCGTTTGATCCGCGCAATCCGTTGTTGGTTTTCTGCGTTTCTGGGCAAAGCCGGGAGAAGGGGGACGGGAGACGGGAGACGGAGATACCGATCGACTCTCCTGCCAGTCCGATCTCCCCGTCGCCCACCACCCGTCGCCCGTCCCTCCTCTCCCTTCCTCTCCCCCCACGGTTGTCCTCCCCGCCGCCGATCCGCTATCGGCACGGGCGTGCGCCGCAGCTCGACGGATGACATCAGCGCGCGCGTCGGTCGGGTCGAGTGGGCGCGCGTCGCGCGCCAGCTCGATGACGGGGGGTGGGCGTCGCTCGGCCCGCTGCTGCGCGCCTCCGAGTGTGCGGCGCTGCGGCGCGGCTTCGACCGCGCGGCGGACTTTCGCTCGACCGTCGACATGGCGCGCCATCGCTTCGGCCGCGGCGTCTACCGCTACTTCGCCTATCCGCTGCCGGCGCCGGTCGCCGCGCTGCGCGGCGCGCTCTATGCCCGCCTGGCGCCGATTGCCAACGCCTGGATGGCGCGGCTGGGCCGCGCCATCGTGTATCCCGCCGCGCTCGAGACCTATCTCGGCGCCTGTCATGCGGCGGCGCAGCGGCGGCCGACCCCCCTGCTGCTGCGCTACGGTGCCGGGGACTACAACTGCCTGCACCAGGACCTCTACGGCGCGCTGGCCTTTCCCCTCCAGGTCGTCATCCCGCTGTCGCGGCAGCGCGACTACGACGGCGGCGAGCTGATCTTCGCCGAGCAGCGACCGCGCAGCCAGTCGCGCGCCACCGCCGTGCGGCCCGCCGCCGGCGAGGCGATCGTCTTTACCAATCGCGAACGCCCGGTCGCCGGCACGCGCGGCGACTACCGTGTCCAGATGCGCCACGGCGTCAGCACCATCACCCGCGGTCAGCGCACGGCGCTGGGGGTGATCTTCCACGATGCGACGTGAGACGGGCGATGGGGAGGCTCGGGCTGGGGTGCAATCGCCGCGCGCAGAGCAGGTGCGGTGGGCTGGGAGATACTCTCTTTGGCGTCAAGCCGCCTGCGGGAGTCGGCGGAATTTGGTGCCGTCGAAATCGGTATCGGTTTTGAGCATGCCGTAGATGGCATGGAGGAGCTTGCGCATGACCGCGACGAGGGCTTGGAGCGGTGTTTTGCCCCGGGCGAGCAGCTGTGCGTAGAACGCGCGGACATGCGGGTCA
>JBOHWA010000182.1:0-2148 GCA_050735855.1 Binatia bacterium | reverse complement strand
AGCTTGAGCAGCACCAATCCGAGGAAGAGCAGCGCATGGGCGCTGAACCACACCGGACCGACCCAACCGATGCCCGGCCCGTTCAACCACGCCGAGAGCCCGACCGAACGGGCGCTGAGCAGCTGCGCGACCATCACGCCATCGCACAGCGCCCCGCCGATGGTCAGCCCCGCCAGTACCGCCGCCGGCCCGCCGCGGCGCAGCAGCCAGGCGCCGAGATGCCCCTGCAACCGCAGCCGCGCATAGGCGAACGGCGCGAACGCGATGGGCACGAAGAGCAGCAGGAACCAGGCGCGCCGCGCCCCGGCCAGCGCCATCCCCACCGCGGCCAACATCAACCCGAGGTTGACCAGCAGCAGCCACCCGCGCAGCACCCGCTGCCACCGGTCGCGCTCGGCTGTCATGCCCATGATCGCGAAGCGTAGCAGATCGGGGTGGACACGGAACCAGTTGAGCAGGGCAAGGGCTAGGGCAAGGGCTCGGGCTAGGTGGAGGCCCAACAAGTCAATTCCGCTCCCCCCCTCCAGGCCCGGAGGGGGAGCGGGAGCAAATTGATCACGCTCAACCCCAGCCCGAGCCCTTGCCCTAGCCCTTGCCCTGCTCAACTGGCTCAGTCTCCAAAGAGAGCTCGCTCATCCGCTCCCGCCCGCTCGCGTACCGGCCATTGGCCGAAGGAGGTCGCGCGCCCACGCTGGGAGCGCGGGCGGCCCGCCCGCTCTTCGCTGGTGAGATTCACGGATCCCCGGCGACGACCTCGATCGCCCAGGCGCCGCTGCGAGCCCGCGCGGTGATGTGGACCGATGCGGTCGAGCTGTGGTGGACCTGCACGTCGTCGAGCCCCGCTGCGGACACGGAGAACGGGCGGTCGGTCAGCGGATAGAATGCGAGCAACTCCGTGCCCGCCTCGGCCGCCTCGCCGCTGGCCGTGAGCTGCCCGGTGGCCGGGTTCCACCGGCTGGCGATCAACTGCCCCGGCGCCGCGCGCAGGTAGCCGCGCGCCAGTTGGGCGAGCAGGTCGGTGCGCGCGCCGGTGATGGTATTGCTGCTGCAGTCGACCTCGAACTCGCCCCAGACGTACGGGATGTTGCCGGCGCGGTAGTCGGCCTGCTTGTGCGGATCGCCGCACGACTCGCGCCAGGTCCACAGCGTGGCGCCGAAGACGAGCTCGTCCTGCAGGCGTTGGTGCTCGAGGAAGTACGGGTCCTCGGGATCCGAGGCGCGGCGCGGGTCGGCGCCCCACTCGCCGGTCAGCACCGGCGCGCCGCCGAAGCCCTTCGCCTCCTCGCGCGCGACCTCGAACGCCGCGGCGGTGATCGGGCCGCCGTTGAAGCCGCCGGTGTAGAGGTGCGGCGCGTAGACCACGCCGTCGTCGTGGGCGAAGGCCGGCGGTGCGCCGCGACCGGTCAGCGACCAGAGCGCCGACGGTTCGAACAGAATCAAGCGCGGCGGGCTCCCGGCCGCGCGCTCGGCGGCGCGAATGGCCGCCACCGCCTCGCCGTACATCGCCGACAGGCTGGTCTGCTGCGCGACAGCGAAGGCGCCCGGCTCGTTCATCAGATCGTAGCCGGCGACGCCGGGCGCCGCGCCGAGCGCGCCGGCGACGTGCGCCAGCATGGCGACGTAGCGTGTGCGGATGCCCACCCCGCCGGGGCCTGGCGCGTCGAGGAAGAAGTTCTCCCATGACTTCATCACCGCCGGCGACAGTTCGCGCACGCCGAGCGGCACACAGCGCGAGGCGCCCTCGTCGAGCGTCGCCCAGCCCGGCGCGCCGTCCCAACCGAGCGCCGCCACGGCCGGCGGCGTGCAGCTCAGCTCCGCCGGCGCCGCCAGCGTCGCGCTGAACGCGTCCTGGTGCAGGTCGATGATCGAGTAGAGCCCCCGGCTGGCCAGCAGGCGCACCGCGGCGCGCACGTCGTCAAGATAGACCGCGTCGTACGCACCGGGCGCCGGCTCGACGCGCGACCACGAGAGCAGCAGCCGCACGGTGCTCCAGCCGAGCGCCCGCATCTGGTCGGCGTCGTCGGCGCTGAGCGGAAACACCGTCGGGTACTCGCCCCCTTGCCAGTATTCCGCCAGCGCGTTGACATTGACGCCGCGCAGCAGCACCTGGCGCCCTTCCGCATCGACGATGCGGCCACCGCCCCCGAC
>JBOHWA010000181.1:0-3342 GCA_050735855.1 Binatia bacterium | reverse complement strand
CGAGGTGTTCACCTTCGACGGGCTGATGCGCGACGTCGTCGAAGGCGAGATGGGCATCCCGCTGACCGAGATCAAGAAGTTCAACGTGAAGGGGAAAGTGCTCATCTACAAGCACTCCGGCGAGCTGATCGAGATGAACCTCAAGCAGGCGCAGGAGTACGCGCGGCCCGAGTGTCACCACTGCGGCGATTTCTCCGCCGAGCTGGCCGACATCTCGTGCGGCGGCGTCGGCGCCATGGACTGGACCATCGTCGTGCTGCGCACGCCGCACGGCGAGGCGCTGTTCGACCGCGCCGTCGCCGACGGCGCCCTGGAAGTGCGCTCGATGGACGAATTCGAGACCTCGATGCGCGTCATGCTGCGCCTGGCGCGCAAGCAGCGCCAGCGCGTACCCGTCCCGCCCGGGCGCGGCGAGACCTTCGTGCGCCCGGCCGGCTACACCAACCCGCACTGAATCCAATGCCTGCCCAACGCGGCGCCAATGCCGCTGCCCCGCGCCTGGCTCGTCTGCCCAGCTCCTACTTCGAGCGGCTGGTCGAGAGCTCGCCCGACATGGTCGTCGCGGTCGACCGCACCGGCAGCATCATCTACTACAACGACGGCGCCGAGAAAGGCCTCGGCTATACCGCCGCCGAAGTGCTCGGGCAGAGCGTCGGCCGGCTCTATCCGTCGATGCAGGAGGCGCATCGCGTCATGCTGGCGATGCGCGCCGAGGAGTGGGGCGGCCCGGGCAAGGTGAAGAACTACGAGACGATGTTCGTCACGCGCTGGGGCGAGCAGATCCCGGTGGCGATCTCCGGCTCGGTGCTCTACGACGACAACGGCATCGAGATCGGCTCGATCGGCTTCGCCAAGGACATCCGCGAGCTCCGCCAGCGCGACCGCCTGGCGACGCTCGGCGAGGTGGCGGTGGCGCTCTGCCACGAGATCAACAGCCCGCTCGAGGTGATCCTCAACGACGTCGAGCTGCTCGGCTCGTTCATGCGCACGAAGGCGAGCGACGAGGAAGCCGTGGTCGAGGAGGAGCGCGTCGACGCGGTGCGCCGCGAGGTGCTGAAGATCCAGGAGATCGTCACCCGCCTGGTCGAGATGTCGCGCGACGGCACCTACGGGACGCGCGAGTATCTCGCCGGCCAGCAGATGACCGACATGTCGCGCGCCGGCGCCCCGGCGCCGCGGCCGGCGCAGAGCGGGCTGCACGGGTTGCGCGTGCTGGTGGTCGACGACGACCTCGGCGTCTGCCGCTCGATGCGCGATCTGCTGGTCGCCGAGGGGTGCGACGTGGTCGTGGCGACCGACGGCCTGCGCGCGCTCGAGATCCTCAACCGCACGTCGGTCGATATCGTCGTCAGCGACGTGGTGATGCCCGACCTCGACGGCTACGATCTGTTCATGGAGGTGCGGCGGCGCGGCTCGACGCCGGTGATCCTGATGACCGGCTACTATTACGACCGCGACCACGTCATCAAACGTAGCCGGCTCGAAGGGCTGGAGAGCGTCATCTTCAAGAAGCCGATCGATCCGACGCGCCTCAAGGCGATGATTCGGACGCTGACGGGTCGCGCCGCGGTCGGCGCGCCGGCCTAGTGTCGACGGCGGTCGGCGTCGATACGCCCGGCGGCGTCTCGGTGGCCGGCGGGGCGAACGCCAGCTGCATCTCGAAACGCCCATCGGCCCCGTCGATGACGACGCGGTGCTCGTCGATCTCCAGCACTTCGCCGAGGCCCGGCACCATCTGCCCGATCTGGTACAGCGCGTTGCCGCCCTGCGGGTCGACGATGATCGCGTACCGCAGGTCGCCGGCGACGGTGCCGGCCAGGCGATGGCCGACGGCGACCGTGGGCAGCGTGCCGCGCGCCGGCGTGACCGTCGGCGGCGCGCTCGTCGGTAGGGCGGCGGCGGTCGGGGTCGCCGTGGCCGCCTCGCCCGGTTGGTGCCCGCGCCACAGCAGCCAGAGCCCGAGGACGAGCACGACGGCAATCGACCCGCCGAGGATCAGCCCGATGGCGCGGTCGGTGTTCATCGCGGCGGGGGGCCGATGAGCGCCGTCGAGCGCCAGCCGATGGCCGCGGTCAACGCCCCGAGCGGGCGACCGGGCGGCTGGGCGATGGTGGCAGCCTGGCTGCCTTTGGCTCTGTGGCTCGGCGTCATCTTCTGGCTGTCCGGCGATCAGTTCTCCGATGAGCAGACCGCCGAGTGGCTGACGAGCCTGCCATGGCTGGCGGCGCTCCGCCTGCCGCCCGCCGCGATCGAGCTGGCGAACCTCATCGTACGGAAGAGCGCCCACTTCGTCGAGTACGCGGTGCTGAGCATGCTGGCCTACCGCGCCGTCGGCGCCTCGCGACCGGCGTGGTCGCGGCGCGCCGTGCTGCTCGCCGCCGTCGCGTTGGCGGTCGCCTGCGCGACCGTCGACGAGCTGCACCAGGCGACGACGCTGACGCGCACCGGCTCGCCCAAGGACGTGGTCATCGACTCGCTCGGCGCCTTCGCCGGCGCCCTGAGCGGCGCCGCGCTGCTCTACCGCTGGACCCGCCGCCGGCGCGCTTGACTCCGCCGCCGGCGCGCGCGATGAGCGCTCCGGAGGAGGCGGCTGTGGGAGTGGCGCATCGCTTGGCCGCGCGACGGCGCACGCTGTTGCGCTATGAACGCGAGCTCTGGGGGCGCGGCGTCTGCCGCATCGCCGGGGTGGACGAGGTCGGCGTCGGACCGCTGGCCGGACCGCTGGTCGCCGCCGCCGTGATCCTGCCGCGCGAGGTCGGCATGCGCGGCATCGACGACTCGAAGAAGCTGTCGCGCGAGACCCGCACGCGCCTGAGCACCGAGATCACCGCCTGCGCACTCGCCGTCGGCGTCGGCGTCGTCGAGGTCGAGGAAGTCGACCGGTTGAATACCTACTGGGCGGCGCTCGAGGCGATGCGCCGCGCCATCCGCGCCCTGCCGCTGACGGCGGAGCAGCTGCTGATCGACGCGCGCACGATCCCCGACGTCGACATTCCGCAGCTGGCCCTGATCAAGGGCGACGGGCGCAGCTACTCGATCGCCGCCGCCTCGATCGTCGCCAAGGTGGCGCGCGATGCGATGATGGAACAGCTCGACGGCGTCTATCCGGCCTACGGCTTCGCTCGCCACATGGGCTACGGGACGCGCGAGCATCTCGCCGCGCTGCGGCAACACGGGCCGTGCGCGGTGCACCGGCGATCGTTTCTGCCGGTGATTCAGGCGAGATTGCCGGGAATGTAGTGGAGCCGGATGCCTCGAATTGGCGCCAGGGCGGAAGCCGAGCCATTCGATCGCCCCGAGCCATCGTCGCCTCGCTCCCTGGAGGGCGCCGGTCCCTCGGCG
>JBOHWA010000180.1:0-3159 GCA_050735855.1 Binatia bacterium | reverse complement strand
CCCGGCGCCGAGGGCCCGGCGCCCTCCAGGGGATGACGAGGGGTGCCGCCCTCAGCGCTGGTGGAACAGCGGCAGCCCCGCCACCGGGCTGCGTGCGTGCAGCACGTAGTCGCTGGCGATGCTGCCGATGTACAGGTCGCGCCGGTCGGCGCCGCCCCAGGTGACGTTGGTCGGCTGGCGCATGAGCTCGCCGGCTGGATCGTCGATCACCGGCACCACCTCGCCGCGCGGGGTGATGGCGATGACGCGGTTGGCGGCGACGAGCGTGACCCACAGATTGCCTTCGATGTCGAAGCCGCAGCCGTCGGTCAGGCCGACCTGTGCCAGCTCGCTCGAGGCGGGGATGTCGGCCGGGTCGGCGTTGCGCGGCCACGCAGTGCCGAGCACCGGTCCGTAGCGCTCGGGCGCGCCGAGGCTGCCGTCGGCGCGCAGCGCGTAGCGCAGGACGTCGCAGCCGGTCGTCTCACAGACGTAGATGTGCGACTCGTCGGCATCGAGCGCCAGGCCGTTGGCGAAGCGCAGGCCGTCGGCCATCTTCTCGGCCCGGCCGTCGGGCCGGATGCGGAAGAGCATGCCGTCGGCGCGGCCGTCGAGCGCCTGCTGCCAGGGGTGCGCGAAGGTCGAGTTGGCGCACCAGATGTTGCCCTGCCGGTCGACGATCGGATAGTTCGCGGCGGTCAGACGCACGCCCTCGACCGCGTCGCAGATCACCTCGACCTGGCCACTCTCCACGTCCAGGCGCTGCACCGGTCCGGCCTCGAAGTTGGCGATCAGGATGCGCCCCTGGCCGTCCATGTTGATGCCGTTCGGCGCCCCGTCGACCTTGCCGACGCGCCGCAGCCCGCCGTCGGGCAGGATCTGCGCACAGGCGCTCTGCTGATCGGACGCCCACACCCGCCCGTCGCGCCCGACGACGACGTCCTCGGGCCGCTGGGCCGAGGCCGATCTTGCGCAGCGCGGTGAGGGGAATTGGGGACAACGGCATCGGCGGTTCCTCCTATTTGGGCGCGCACCGTAACAAGAGTCGGCGATCGCTGGAAGACGTTTGGAGGGCGCCGGTCCCTCGGCGCCGGGGGAGGGGCAGAGGGGGGCCACCCCCCGGTGCCGACGTCGAGGGCCATGCGTGGCCCGCACCGCCCCCCCCGGCGCCGAGGGCCCGGCGCCCTCCAGTTACTCCAGCATCCGCTTGCGCAGCCCCGCCAACACGGCCGGTACGTCGGCGGATCGTTCGAACAGCGCGAGCATCGGGTCGCCGCGCGTCTGCAGGCGCTTCGGCACCGTGGCGATGGTGAAGCGGGCCGGGTCGAGGCGGGCGGTCACTTCGCTCCAGGCAAGCGGCGTGGAGACGGGCGCGCCCGGTTGCGGGCGGACGGCGAACGGCGCGGCGATGGTCTTGCCGCGGCCGTTCTGCAGGTAGTCGACGTAGACCTTGCCGGCGCGGCCGCCGAGCGGGCGGACGATGGTGGCGATGTCGGGCAGATCGGCGACCACCAGGCGCGCCAGCACCTCGGCGAAGGCAGTCGCCTCCTCGTGCGTCAGCTGTCCGTCGAGTGGAATGAGGACGTGCAGGCCGGCCTGGCCGGAGGTCTTGATGCAGTGGGGCGCGCCGAGCGGGGCGAGCAGCGCGTGGATGTGGCGGGCGACGGCAAGCACGTCGCGGAACGGCGCGTCCTTCGGGTCGAGGTCGAGGATGCTCCAGTCCGGGTGCTCGATCGACGCGGCGCGCGCGCTCCACATGTGCAACGGGATCGAGCCCAGGTTGACCAGGTAGAGCAGCGCCTCGAGCTGGTTGCAGACGAACAGCTCGGCCTCGTCGACGCGCACCGTCGGCACCCAGTCGGGCAGGAAGTCGGGCGCGTTCTTCTGGAAGAAACTCTTGCCCGCGATGCCGTCCGGATAGCGCGTCAGCACCAGCGGTCGGTCGCGCAGGTACGGCTCGAGCCACGGCCAGGCGCGCTCGTAGTACGTCAGGAGATCGCCTTTCGTGTAGCCCTCGCCGGGCCAGAAGACTTTGGCGGTGTTGGTGGGTTTGAAGCGCGGCGGCGGCGACGGAGACGTTGTGCGCTCCGCGTTCTGCGTTGTGCGTTCGGAGGGGACGGTGCTCGAGGGGGCAGCCGCCTCTCGTGGCGCCGAGGCTGAGTCTTCAACGCCCAACGCCGAACGCGAGACGCGAAACGATCTGCGTCCCCGTGGCCCCGCGTCGGATTCCAAGACCGTCTTGTCATCGCGGATGCGCAAGAACACCGGCTGGCGCAGCAGCCCGCGCTCCGTCGCCTCGTTGTAGCGCACCTCGGCGACCAGGGTCGGCTCGACAAAGACGGCGCCGCGCGCGAGGGGATCGGCGAAGCGGAAGGCCGGCGTCGGGCGTTGGCTGGCGCGCAGCGCCGGCAGCAGCGTGTCGACCAGGCGCGGGCTGAGGCCGCTGCCGATATTGCCGGCATAGACGAAGCCGTCGTCGCGCCGCCAGGCGAGCATCAGGGCGCCGAGCCCGGCGCGCGAGCCCTTGCCGGGGACGAAGCCAACGACGGCGAGATCGGCGGTGCGCGGCGCCTTGATCTTCAGCCAGTCGCGCGAGCGGCGGCCGCTGGCGTAGCGCGAGTCGGCGCGCTTGGCGACGATGCCCTCGACGTCGTGCTCGCGCGCCGCCTCGTAGAACGCCAGGCCGCGATCGGCGATGTGGTCGGCGAAGCGTACGGTGCCCTGCGCCGGCAGCAGGCGCTGCAGGATCGCCTTGCGCGTCACCAGGGGCACGCCGCGCAGGTCGTGGCCGGCGACGGCGAGCAGATCGAAGCCCAGCACCTGCACCGGCACCGCCGCGGCGGCGCGCGCCACGTCCCACGGGTTGGAGAGCCCGAGGCGGGTCTGCAGCTGCTCGAACGAGCCGCTGCCGCGCCCGTCGCGGGTGATGAGCTCGCCGTCGATGACGCAGTCGTCGATCGGCAGATGCGCCGCGGCGCGTGCGATGTCGGGAAAGGTCGCTGTCGCGTCGCGCCCGCTGCGCAACAGGAGCCGCGGCGCGCCGCCGTGCTGGCGCACGATCAACAGGCGGACGCCGTCGTACTTGAGCTCGAAGATCCAGCCGGGGCGGTCGAAGGGGTGCTCGGACGTGTCGGCCAGCATCGGGGCCAGCGCCGTGGGCGGCAGGTCGCGGCGCGGCGC
>JBOHWA010000179.1:0-2760 GCA_050735855.1 Binatia bacterium | reverse complement strand
GCGCCACACCACATCCGCTGCGGCCAGCGCGGCGGCGGGAACGTGGTCACCGAGCGCGGCCAGCGCCGCCGTCGTCATACGCCGCCCCGGCTCACGACGGCACCTGGCGATGCGGTCGGGTCACCTCGACGCAGGCGCCCGGGGTGGGAAAGATCTTGCCTGGGTTGCAGCGCTGCTCGGGATCGAACACCGCCCGCAGGCGTTGCATGAGCTGCAGATCGGCGGCGGAGAAGATCAGCGGCAGCTCGGCGATCTTCTCCACCCCGACGCCGTGCTCGCCGGTGATGCTCCCACCCAGGTCGACGCAGGCGCGCAGGATCTCGTGCCCGGCGGCGATCACCCGCCGCACTTCGTCCGCATCGCGCTCGTCGTAGAGCACGATCGGGTGGATGTTGCCGTCGCCGGCGTGGAAGACGTTGGCGATGCGCAGCTGGTGGCGCGCGCCGATGGCGAGGATGGCGCGCAGGATGTCGGGCAGCTTGGTGCGCGGCACGACGCCGTCCTGCGTGCAGTAGTTCGGCGCCAGGCGGCCGACCGCCCCGAAGGCACGCTTGCGGCTCTTCCACAGTGCGGCGCGCTCGGCCGCATCGGCGGCGACGCGCACCTCGCGGGCGCCGTGCACGCGGCAGACGTCGATGACGGCGGCGGCCTGCTCGTCGAGCGCCGCCGCCGGTCCATCGAGCTCGACGATCAACACGGCGCCGGCGTCGGTCGGAAAGCCGACGTGAAAGGCCGCCTCGACCGCCTGCACGATCAACTGATCCATCATCTCCAGCGCCGCCGGAATGATGCCGGCGGCGATGATGCCCGACACCGCGTTGGTCGCCGCCTCGACCGTCTCGAAGACGCCGAGCAGCGTCCGCCAGCCTTCCGGCTCGCCCACCAGGCGCAGCGTGGCGCGGGTAACCAGACCGAACGTCCCCTCGGCGCCCACCACGAGGCCGCGCAGGTCGTAGCCCGGCACGTCCTCCATCGATCCGCCGAGCGACACCACCTCGCCGTCCGGCAGCACCATCTCGAGCCCGAGCACGTGGTTGGTGGTGACGCCGTACTTCAGCGTGTGCGGCCCGCCCGAATTCTCCGCCACGTTGCCGCCGATGGTACAGGCCGACTGGCTGGACGGATCGGGGGCGTACATCAACCCGTGCGCCGCGACGGCGCGCGTCACCGCCAGGTTGACCACGCCCGACTCCACCACCGCGCGCTGGTTCACCAGGTCGAGGTCGTCGATGCGGTTGAGCCGGCTGGTGCAGATCATCACCGGCGCATCGAGCGGCAGACAGCCGCCGCTCAGTCCGGTGCCGGCGCCGCGCGGCACGAAGGCGACGCCGCGGCGGTGCAGTTCGCGCACCACCGACGCCACCTGCTCGACGCGCTGCGGCAGCACCACGACGTCGGGCACCTGGCGCGCCAGCGTGTAGCCGTCGCACTCGTAGACGCGCGCTTCGGCCGGGCGCGTGATCAGCGCATCGGCGCCGACGAGGTCGGCCAGCGCCGCCAGAAGGTCCGGATCGAGCATACGAGCTTTGACAGGCTACTGACCGACCCCTAAAAGCTCAAGCAACCCATGCGCGCCACGAGCCCACCGATCCGCGTCCTGCTCGGCCCCGGGCCGAGCAACGTCCACCCGCGCGTCTTGCGCGCCCTGTCGCAGCCGCTGATCGGCCATCTCGACCCGGCGTTCATCGCGCTGATGGAAGAGACCAAGCAGCTGCTGCGCACCACGTTCCAGACCGCGAACCCGCTGACGCTGCCGATCTCCGCCACCGGCTCGGCCGGGATGGAGGCCTGCCTGGTCAATCTGCTCGAGCCCGGCGACACGGCGATCGTCGGCGTCAACGGCGTCTTCGGTACGCGCATGGTCGACATCGTCCAGCGCTGCGGCGCGCGGCCGGTCGCGGTCGAGGCGCCCTGGGGGCAGATCATCCCACCGGCCGCGATCGACCAGGCGCTGCGCGGCCACCCCGGCGTCAAGCTGGTCGCGCTGGTGCACGCCGAAACCTCCACCGGCGCCTGGCAGCCGCTGGAGGAGATCGGCCGTCTCGTGCGGGCCAGCGGCTCGCTATTCGTCGTCGACGCGGTGACCTCGCTCGGCGGCATGCCGCTCTCCGTCGACGACTGGCTGATCGACGCCTGCTACAGCGGTACGCAGAAGTGCCTGAGCTGCCCGCCCGGCCTCGCGCCGCTGACCGTCGGCGAGCGCGCCCTGGCCGTGCTGCGCGGGCGCCGCACGAAGGTGCAGAGCTGGTACCTCGACCTGTCGATGATCGAGCGCTACTGGGGCGAGGAGCGCGTCTATCACCACACGGCGCCGATCTCGATGAACTACGCGCTGCTCGAAGCGCTGCGCCTGGTCGAGGAGGAGGGCCTCCCGGCGCGCTGGGCGCGGCACGAGCGCCATCATCGGGCGTTGAAAGCGGGGCTGCAGGCGATTGGATTGGGGCTGGCGTCGCAGGACGGACACCAGTTGTGGACGCTGAACAGCGTCCTGATCCCGGACGGGATCGACGAGGCGGGGGTACGGCGGGTGTTGCTGGAGGAGTTCGGGATCGAGATCGGCGGTGGGCTCGGCCCGCTGAAGGGCAAGACCTGGCGCATCGGCCTGATGGGCGAGTCGAGCACGGAGGCCAACGTGCTGCTGGTGCTCAGCGCGTTGGAGCGGGTGTTGCCGCGCTTCGGACAGCGCGTGTCGGCGGGCACCGCCGTGCGGGCGGCGGCGGAATCGCTCGCCACCGTCTGAGCCAAGGCACGCCCCTGGAG